>JBAVZX010000839.1:0-8497 GCA_049589015.1 Phormidium sp.
CTCAAGCACTTCGCAATGAAGTAGAAAACGGCACAATTAGTTTAGAAAATATTCCCTTAATGCAACAATGGGCTGACTTTTGGTATTACTGGGTAAGTGCAACTTTCTTGAATAGTTATTTTATCAAGGCTAGTGAGGATTCTTTCTTACCGAAAAGTCAAGCCGAATTGCAAGTGCTTTTGGATGCTTACTTGTTAGAAAAATTAATCTACGATTTAGGTTACGAATTAAAAAATCGACCAAATTGGGTAGGAATTCCTTTACAAAGACTGCTGCAATTTTAGTGATGAATTTTAATGCTGGTTCGTTGTGATGATCGTCGCAGTGTCTACAACAAAGTAAGTTGGAACTGTGATGTGATCCCCAGTAATATCAGGTGAATCTACAGCAACTTGTTTGGCTTTTTCTTCTATTGATTGAGGTTCGTCAGCGATGCGATCGCCCGGATTAGCTGTTAAATTTCTTTCTTTTGCTGTGGGCTCTTCTTTAGAATGCCAGTCTACACTTACTGGTTGTTCTATCTGCTTCTCTTGTTGGTTATCCATGAGCTTTTTCCCAATACGAAATTTATTCTTTACTAACACTCAGTCTAGAAAACTGAAATTGTCATATACTCTTTCAAAGGAAGTAGTTTCGGTAGCTACAAGTGGTATTTAATCTGGGAAAAAATCTGCCTATTGTCTGGATGGGTAATTTATTTCATTACAGCATATTGCCAACTATTAACTTCAGAATGATAATTAATTATCCTTCCCATACCCCCAAAAAAAGATACCATTTGATTCTTCTCATATCTGGGTAATCTTGATAATCGAAGCTTCATAAAATTGCTACATTTACTAATAAATAGTTTTCTTATTCAACCAAATAATCAACAGAAAATTATTCAGCTTCTAACTCAAGGAAGGAGATATTTTCTATCATAAGGATTGACTTTATGTAAATTTTTTTTGTAACCATAAATACTTGCCAATAAAAAACCCCAGCTGGGTTGCTGGGGTGATAATTAAGATTAGGTACGTTGTTGCGCTTTAGCGCTCTTATCCCAGAAGTAATAGGAGCGCTGAAGCGCAACAACATACTTATTAACTAGGTAAATTGTTGCTGGCGTAAGCATCCATGCTGTAAGCAGGAACACGCTCGTTGTAATCAATTTTAGTTCCAGTGACGGATTCAGCTAATTTTTCAAAAGACTCAGAACGCCAGTTGCGATCGTGAATTGGCTTAGACTGTTCACCACGAAAATAAGCCTGAGTACCAATTACAGAAGCTGCTAACCAACCAACAATAAATAAAGCAATCAGGATAGTCATCATTTATAGTCCCTCTCGTTTCGTTTGTTTCCTTATGTAAACTACTATAACAGATTATTACAGAATGTAAACTAACTCTTGACGAAAAAAGGTTGATTAGGTATATAAGCGCATTAAATATCTATCTGTAGGGTGCGTTAGTAACGCACCATTCCCGCTGCTGGGGTAATAACTGGTTAGTCCTGAATCGGCTAAACTGGCGTAGTAGGTAACTGACGGGCTTTCCATGCTGATTCGCCCTGCGAAACAATCGGATATTTCAGCGATTTTGCCGATGGTTGGCAAAATTTGTGCGTTGCATGAAACTTGGGATGCGGCGAAGTACGGGTTTTTGCCCAACCCGGCTCAACGTTACGAAGGCTGGTTGAGTAAATTGGTAAATGGCGATCGCAGTATCTTTTTAGTAGCAGAAGACCAAAGCAAAGCGCTATTAGCCGGATTTTTAGTAGCAACGATCGAGCGCGAAATACCCATTTATCGATTGAAAGAATTTGCTTTTATTCACGACCTTTGGGTAGAACCAGAATATCGTCGTAGTGGTGTAGCACGACAGTTAGTAATGCAAACTATTGCCCTATTTCAAAAAATGGGAGTAGAACAAATTCGCCTGGATACTGCTGCTAATAATGACGCAGCGAGAAAGCTATTCTCAGAATGTGGTTTTCGTCCGAGTGTTGTAGAAATGTTGATTGAGTTAGAGTGAAAAGGGCGATCGCCAATTTTCAGTATAATATTAAGGTTCAATAAATATGAAACCCAAATTCTTAATTACTAAAACCATTGCTTTTCTTACCTTCTGCTTTTTGCCTTCTCCCATAACATTAGCGGGAACTTGTGCAGGTCGTAGTTGTCCACCACCGCCCCTTGGTTTCACACCCGGACAATGGATTAATTTTGAAGTAGTTAATCGCACAGGTGTAAATGTTGAGTTACAAAATGTACCAAGAACTAGCGTTATTTTTTTACGTCCGGGAGAACAAGTTAGGTTTTCCAGTCAAGCAGCAACAGAACCAAATCTTTCTTCATTGTATTGGGATGCGGCACCTTATTTATTAAGAGCAAGACTTTCTAAACCTAGTGCGAATACGCTACGAGTGGAGATATTGCCAGGGGGACTTCCAGGCGATCGCGCCCTCTACATTCGTGATGATGGTCGAGCGATCGTTTTTTAGCAAAAGTTTGCATTTTTAACGATGATAATGAGATAATAATTTCGCTTGAAAAGTTACCTTCTGCCAATAGCAAAACCACCTAAGTAGGTGAAGTTATGTATAAGAAATTACTGAGAATATTAGGGACAACTTGCTTAATTGTAGCCGGGATTATTATCACTACGGAAACTATAGCAGGGCCAAAATTTGTCAAGACAGGGAAAACGCTAAATCAAGATGAGTACATTACCTTACAAGTAAGAAATTACACGCCGAATCCGATTAATGTAGAAATCCCATCTTATACCGATCAAATTACCATGAAGCCCAAAGAAAAGCGGAAACTCCGCTTTAAACTGCGGAACCAAGATCATGGACTTTCGGTTTTATATTGGAGTGCCACAGGAGAGCAAGCATTATCAGGAAAGGTGAATAAACCAAATTCCCAAACAGTGCTTTTAGACTTGCAACCTGGTAGTTTTGCTCAACAAGAAGATCGCGCAATTTACGACACAGAAATTCCTGGTCAAATATTGGTTTTTTAAATGCCCAACGATCGATTACCTTTGCAACGTTGGGAGTTTTACCCAGAAAAACCTCAACTAGCTAAAGAATTAGCCGAAAAATTTAATCTTTCTCCTTTATTAGCGCAAGTACTAATTAATCGAGGAATTGAAACACCAACTCAAGCTAAAGAGTTTTTAGAACCGGAAACTCAATTTTTACCCGATCCTTTAGATGAATTTCCTGACTTGGAAATGAGTGTGGAATTGTTGGAAAAAGCGATCGCTTCCCAAAGCAAAATCGCCATTTGTGGCGATTACGATGCTGATGGCATGACTAGTACTGCTTTGTTGTTGCGATCGCTCCGTAGTTTAGGCGCTAAAGTAGATTATGCCATTCCCAGTCGCATGACTGAAGGATATGGAATCAATTGCCGAATTATCGAAGAATTTCACACAGAAAACGTCCAACTAATTTTAACAGTAGATAACGGTATTGCTGCATTTGAACCAATTCAAAGAGCTAGAGAATTAGGTTTACAAGTCATCGTTACCGATCACCACGATATCCCGCCAAAGTTACCCCCAGCAAATGCAATTCTTAATCCCAAACTAATTCGAGAAACGTCACCTTATCGGGGAATTGCTGGCGTAGGAGTAGCTTATATTTTAGCAGTTTGTTTAGCCCAAAGACTCGACAAAACAAAAGGTTTAGTTAAACCAATGTTAGAGTTGTTGACATTGGGAACCATTGCCGATTTAGCACCTTTAACTGGAATAAATCGACGTTGGGTAAAACGCGGTTTAAAACTTTTACCTTATTCTCAATTAGCTGGAGTACAAGCATTAATTCAAGTTTCTGGAGTAGAAAGCAGTTCCAACTCATCTCTCAATTACCAAGAATTAACTCCAAACAGAAAATTCAGAACTCAAAACTCGCTAAATCCTGAAGATATTGGCTTTCGACTTGGCCCAAGAATTAACGCTGTTGGCAGAATTTCTGACCCACAAATCGTCATTGATTTATTAACTACTGATGATATGGGTGTAGCTTTAGAAAAAGCTATGCAGTGCGAAGAAATTAATCAGAAGCGACAACAATTATGTGAAGAAATTGAACAGAAAGCAGTTGCTTGGTGCGAACAAAGCCAAATTGATTTGCAGCAAGAAAGAGTTTTAGTTGTTGTGCAACCAAACTGGCATCATGGAGTAATTGGAATTGTTGCTTCTCGCTTAGTAGAACGCTATGGAGTCCCGGTTTTTATTGGTACTTATGAAGAAGAAGATCGCATTCGCGGTTCAGCTAGGGGAATTCCCGAATTTGATGTTTTTAAAGCATTGTCGCGTTGTAAAGATAAAGATTTGCTAGGGAATTTCGGCGGACATAAAGCCGCAGGTGGGTTTTCGTTACCTGCAAAAAACTTAGAACAATTTCGCCAAACATTAAGTGAATTTGCTCATGAATTATTGCAGCCAGAGCATCTCAAACCTTTACTAAAAATCGATGCTAAATCAGAAATTTCTGATATTAGTTTAGAGTTATATCAGCAAATCCAGGCTTTACAACCTTGTGGAATCGAAAATCCGCTTCCGGTATTTTGGACACCGAATGTGCAAGTTATTGACCAAAGAATTGTTAAGGATAAACATCTCAAGCTGACACTAGCACAGAATATTGGTAGCCAACGAACTACCATTAAAGCGATGGCATGGCGTTGGAATAAACACTATCCCGACTATCGCCTACCAGCAAACTATCGCCTACCAGCAAAAGTCGATATTGCCTACAGATTGCGAGAGAATAATTGGAATGGCAATACAACGATTGAAATAGAATTATTAGGTGTAAGAAGTTCAACAAAATTGCCTAGCCAATCACCTATTGCTGTAGTTAAAGCAGAGTTTTATCACAATCAAAAGCATTATATTTGCGGGTTATATCCCAATGATTCCTTAACAGAATTAAGAATTAGAAATGCTGAAGGCAAAGTTTTAGCAATTCCTTTAGGAAAAACCACAGGTTTGTTAGGTAAAACTCGCGAAGACGCGAAGGAAATCAATATTTTACAACCACCTTTCTCTACTTTAGTAGAAGCTGCACAACTAGCATTAGAAAAAGCCAAATAAATTATCATAATTGTTCGTTGTAGCGACTTTAGTCGGATATTTCTAAAATCAAAGGACTGAAGTCCTCACAACGAACAAGATTTGTAGTCCAAAAAATTAAAGGGGGATCAACTCCCCCTAGTTAATTGTTAAGGACTGAACTCGCAGAAGCTTTTACAAATTGCCGTTGCGAGAAGCTAGTACTACAATCACAGCTGGCCCAGCAATCATAATTAAAGCTACCAAAGTCAGCTGGGCAATCACTTCCCAGTGAATACTGGTAAGAACACTGGTAACAGAATTAATAATTGATCCCATTTCTCCTCCCGCGCTAACCCAGATAGGCTTGAATATCTACGTCAAAAATCCGTCTCTTATATTACCTGGCTACAGTCCACTTTTTTTAAGCAACTTAACAAAACTATAAGGAAATACAAATAAATTTGAAGCTGGTAATTAACTGGGAAAATACCCCCGTTAATTGGCATAGTTGTTAGACTCTAAAAGCATTGACACAAAGGATTGACTTGAGCATTATGGCGACTTGGTGTTGCGTCAAAGGATGTGGTGCTTGTTGTTATCTAGAACCATCGGAGCGTCCTGACTTAGAAGAATATCTTACCCCAGAGGAGCTAGAGGAGTATCTGAGCATGGTGGGGGAAGGGGGATGGTGTATAAATTTCGATCGCACCAGCCGCGAATGTCGCATCTACCCAAATCGTCCGCGATTTTGCCGTGTAGAGTCGGAAACATTTGAGGATATGTACGGCATTGCACCAGAGGAACTTAACGATTTTGCCATTGAATGTTGCCAAGAGCATATCGGAGACATTTACGGTGCTGATAGCCCAGAAATGCAACACTTCAATCAAAAAGTGGAATTTTAGCTTATCATTTTATACTTATTTGATGTATTCTTTCGATGAGGTAAACTTAGGTGTGTTATAGGAGTGGCTCGTGCAAGAAAGATCGCAAAGCCCTTATCAACAGCTAGCTGATCTAGAAGATAAACTCAACCGTGCAAATGAATACATTCAACGGCTGAAGCAGCAGAACAGCAAAGTCCAAGGAAAAGTTGGCTGGGTTGAACAGGGAAATAAATCTCAGTCTCGCATGAAAGCTGGTGATTTTCCACTTTTGCGTTTAGAAAAAGCCACGCCGAGAAGAAGAAGACGTTCCTCTAAGTATCGAGACTTAGAAAATACAAGTTATCTCAGAAATCGGAGAACTCGCAAAGGCTGGAGAAAATCTTATCAGCTGCGATTAGCTATTCTGGTAATAGCAGCACTGACAGTTTTGTGGATTATTATCTCCGCGATTTCTTCAGTGGTGCAGTTATTTAATCGGAGTACAGCCACATTTACTCGACAAAATACAGAACTATTAAAGCAGCTACCTAGCACACCTTTATTACCACCAGATATTCCTCCGGGAACTAATGCGATCGCACTGCCAACACCAACAAATGCCAGTTTACAAGAAACTGAATTAGTTTATAACATCACTACTCCTGCTAACTTAAAACCAAGTCAACAATTACAAGGAATTGTTGATGAAATGTTGCAGTTAATTCAAGCTAGGAGATTACCCACAGAACCGCTATCTATCACATTAATTAATGTGAAAACCGGAGAAACAGCGGGTTATCAACAAAAAATACTTAAGTATCCCGCTAGTGTTGTCAAAATGTTTTGGATGGTCAATGTTTTTGACCAAATGCAGCGAGGAATTTTGCCCAATGAACCTGTTTATGGTGCCGATTTAAATCGGATGATTCAACAATCTTCTAATGATGCTGCTAGTCGATTAGTTGATGCTTTAACTAGTACTGATTCTGGTTACAATTTGCGGGGTGAAAAGTATGATAATTGGGCGACTAAGCGCCGCAAAGTTAGTGAATTTTTCAGCAAAGCTGGATATGAAGGTATTGCCATCCATCAAAAAACCTACCCGATTAATTATTTACGCCATGAAACACCAGAGGGTAGAGATATGCAAATGTGGAGCGATCCTAAAGAATTAAAAAATCAAATTTCCAGCGAACACGGTGCTAGATTAATGTATGAAATTGTCACCGGAAAAGCAGTTTCTTCAGAAGCAAGTGCCAAAATGATGCAGTTCTTGGCGAGAGATTTACGCTTGTCATCTTGGCGGGAAAATACCGCTAGATTTGCTGGATTTAACCCAGTTCGGGGCTTTTTGGGGCAAGGATTGCCCTCTGACCTGGATTTTGCTTCTAAAGCAGGTTGGACGGAAACAGGTCGTCATGAGGTAGCTTTTATCAGAAGTAGAGAGGAAGATGGCCCAATTTATATTTTGGCGATTTTGGGTGCAGATGAAGCTTATTCTAAGGACTGGGAGCTATTTCCGGCGCTGTCGCAGGTGGTGTTCGATCGCATGAGTGGAAAAACTCCCGAACAAAAGCCGTAAAAATTACTTCAAAATGCACTTTTGGGGATAAAATGAAAGAAATATGAAAATAACCTAACACTTTACCATTGCCTGTGAAACTTTCTTCTGCACCACCATCTTTGTCTGCACCTGAGTCACTTAATCAGACTATGGATGCACAGCCAACTATAGTTGAGTCAAAGTTGCAAATCACTTCCAAAAAACTAGGGAAACCGACACAAGAGCCAAGCAAAAATTTCAATAAAGGAGCATTAGCAGTTTTTGGCTCTACTTTTTTAACTATTTTCTTATCAGAAATGGGAGATAAAACTCAAGTAGCTACTTTGCTGATGAGTGCAGAATCTCACTCTCCTTGGTTGGTTTTTGCTGGCGCATCTTCAGCGTTAATCGCCACAAGTTTGCTGGGAGTTTTACTTGGTAGGTGGTTAGCTTCTAGGGTATCTCCACAAATTTTAAATAAAGCTGCTGGCATCAGTATGCTAGTAATTAGTATCCAGTTAGTTTGGGAAATTTTTCATTCTTGAATTGGGGACTGGAAATGACAGGCAGTGAGAACTGGAAATGACAGGCAGGATGCCTGTCCTACAATTTAAAAACTGTCCTACAATTTAAAAATTCAAAATCTAAAATCAAAAATCGTTATGATTGACTGGCATCTTTTAGGACTAAGTTTTATTACTGTGTTTTTGTCAGAATTAGGAGACAAAAGCCAACTAGCGGCGATCGCTCTCAGTGGAAGTACAAAATTTCCCCGTGCTGTATTTTTGGGGACAGCTGGAGCTTTATTGCTGACGAGTTTTTTAGGTGTGATTGCTGGCGAAGGTGCAGCGCAATTGTTACCTGTACAGTGGGTAAAGGCGATCGCTGCGATCGGTTTTGCAATTATGGCTATCCGTTTACTTTTCGCAAATGCTGCTTTACCCGAAGAATCAGAATAAATAGAAACCCGGTTTCTTCAAAAAACCGGGTTTCTATTTTACCTAACTGATTTAGCAATTAGTTTTCTCGGTAA
>JBAVZX010000840.1:0-2031 GCA_049589015.1 Phormidium sp.
GCAAGGAATTGAGCGAGGAATTGAGCGAGGAATCGAGCGAGAAGCTGTTTCTTTGGTGATGCGATTGTTGAATCGTCGATTTGGATCGATCGCACCCAACATAGAAGAACAAATCCGCAGTTTACCCGTAAATCGTATTGAAGATTTGGGAGAAGCACTACTCGATTTCCAAAGTGAAGCAGATTTAATCAGCTGGCTTGAAAAAGCTAACAACAAAACCTAATAAATGGTTTGGAAAGCTTGTCATATAAGCTTTATAGTTTTGGTAGAGTTAGGAAACCTAATTTATTAGTTTCAGATTGTTAAGTCTCTCTCTGCCCAAGCCAACCAATAAATTGATTAGCAAAATTTATCATTCTAAGTACGGGAGAGCCAAAATTGTTTGTGTAACAACTAGATGTTGCAGTCTACAAGTCTTTGTATAAGAGAATCAAAAATACTTATCTTTTGGAATTCCCAATTTCCATATTCCTCCTGTTCTCCCACGTTTACACCACCCCGAAATATGTTCTCAATTCTTCTATATCTTTTTACATATTCCTGTTTCCCATTCTTCTTCTCTATCGCAGCTGGAAGATGTCCCCTTTGTGCAGAACGCGCAAAGGTCAACGAGTCGTAATCATAGTCGCTGTACTTGCTTCTCCATCCAATTAGCCTTTCCAGTTCATAACTATTCTCTCCCACTTCTTCATAGATTTGCCTTTGTACACTAAAGCCGAAGCGCCCACCGCTACGTTGTACCCAAAGTTGGTCAATAGTACGTAAGTCTGTACATGGAAATTTCAAAATATCCTGGTTACGAAACCAGTCTTCTTTTTTCCTACGAGCAATCCATAACATAATTCTCCTAGTTTCTTCATCTGCCTCTCTCCACTTCCCTCCTGCCAGTAGATCTCGTAGTCGTGTATAGTTAGCACCAACGTTAGTTTTTAGCGAAACATTAGGAGTAGATTTAACAGAACGAGGTGTTTCTTTAAACGTTTTTATAGGTTTGGGAGGCTGGATTTTTATAGGATTTGTTTTAATTTCAAATGAAATGATGTCAATAATTTCATCTTCAGATGTAGCATCTTTTAAATAAGCTTGGCTTTCTTGTTTGAGTTTATCAAATACTTCTGGGGAGTTCAGCGGATTGATTTGTTGATTCAGTTTAGCTTCATAGAATAAACAAGCAGTATTTCCCATTGCATAAATCATTAACCCCTTAGTAGCAGCACTAATCAGTGTTCCAGGCGAAATTCCATATTTGAGCCAGTCTATACCTGCGTCAATCGCTTGCTCTCCTAAAAAAGCTATACCAAAAGCTGCTAAAACTTCAAGTTTTCGCTCAGGAAATTGCAAATCAAAACCATAGATAGCCGCAATCTGATAAATCATTTCTGCCGATAAAATTGCAATTATTGGCAAATCAACCCCTGCCAGCCCATTTAAAATCTCATTTACAGAAGGAATGCCTCTAACTAGTTCTAATCCAGCTGCCTGAAAAGACTTTTGAACAACTAGAATACGGGCAATCTGCCGAGGTTCTTTTCCTTGATATGTTTCCTGTAAATTTTTTACCGTCATCTTAGCGGCCTCTAGATCAACCCCACAAACCCAATTAATGAGAAGGTTCCAAATTTCTAAGTTAGATTCTTCTTTCAGTTGTGATAACTGTGGGTTAGTCTCGATTTCAGTATTAATTTTCGTGTGAAGTTGCTTTTCTAGGTCCTGAAATTTTACCCACATCTCCTTTGCCCAAGCTACTTGAATATTTTGCCTTTCCAAAAAGGCTGCTGGGCATGGGGTCAAATCCCAATTGCAGACAAAACAGAGATTTACTTCGCTTTTGGTGTATTCAGCTTGGCAGACGGGACACAAGGACATTTGCTTATCTGAATTAATTCTGGCGCTATTATGCTTTTAGCATAATATGGTAAACTTAGTGCCACTTAATATGTGTCACCAGGCTTGATATTAAACTTAAATACTTAAAATTCTTATGCTTTCAGTCCATTTTAATGGACTTGAGCTATTAGCCCGGAAATTGAT
>JBAVZX010000841.1:0-4286 GCA_049589015.1 Phormidium sp.
ATTCAGTCCGCGTAGGCGGACTTTGTTTGTGTAGCGGCGATTTTAATCGCCCAAACGCTTATCAACCGATCAACAATGCTGCGGGAAAGTGTTGCAATGCTTCGCCAATATAGAGGGTTTTATCGCATTTCAACTCCTGCAAAGTAATCGCATCTTGCCAATTATTTGGCATTCCTTCAGGTAATTCAATGTGGGTATCTTGCCAAACATCTTTACCTAAAGGTAGTTCTCCCGGTTGAATTACTTTGGTTAATAAGCGAGTTGCTAGGGTAATTGCTACTTTGTTTTGATGAATTCTGGCGAAGGCGACGATGCGATCGCTAAATCTTCCCTTCACCATTAACGGTTTATAATCACCATCTTGGAAAAGTTCTAAATGTTCTTTTCTCCCTTGCAGCAATTGATAAGTCAAGAACATTTTAATTCTGCCATCTTCTTTAGTAGCAAACAAATCTTTAATTAACTGCAAAACATCGGTTTTAATCTTCTCTTTGATTTCCTGCAAATAACCAATTCGTCTTTCATATTCCACCGGACGACGATTATCAGGATCTACCAAACTTAAATCCCACAACTCATTACCTTGATAAAGGTCTGGAACTCCCGGAGAAGTGTTTTTTAAAACGATTTGGGCGAGAGAATTGTAAATACCATATTCAGCAATTTTTTGTTGAAAAGGACGCAGTTTTTCCAGAAACTCATTAGATTCTGGATCGGCTAAAACTTGATCCACAAAGTTAAGATATCCTTCTTCATAAGCGCTATCAGGTCTTAACCATGCTGTATGAACCTTAGCTTCTCTCACTGCTTTAATTACATAATCTTTCAACCTTTGCACAAACTGGGGAAACTCTTTTTCATTAAACGGAAAAGCACCAATCACTGTTTGATAAAGGAAGTATTCATCATTTGCATCGGGTACAGGTTTACTATTTATTAGAGTTTTCTTGGCGTAATTCATCTCACTCCAACACCAGACATTTTCTTCCCATTCTGATGCTATTTCCGACAAAACATTAATTCTTGTCCGCACATCTTCACCTCGTTTAGTATCATGAGTTCCTGTCGCATTCATTGAATGCAACCAATTAGCAATTCTTCGCTGATTAAACTCATGAAACTGATCAGGAGTAACGCCAAAACTTCCGGGATTTCCCCCTACTTCATTCAGAGAAATTAGGCGATTATAGTTGTAAAAAAGTGTATCTTCTACACCTTTTGCCATCAAGGGGCCAGTTAGTTGCTGAAACTTCATAACGAAGTGATAGCGATCGGCTTTTTGTTCCTCATTCAAATAACTTTCATCTTGGCGTAACAGCAACTTTTCTAAATAGCTAAGTTCCTTAACCAACAATGGTACACGACCTTTAGCTTTTTCAATTGTTTCTTTGATGTAAGTGCTATCTTCGGGTCGCACATCTGGTGAAGAAGTGTAAGTACGATAAACGGGAAATAATGCCAATACCTCTGATAATACTCTTTTCAAACCATTAGCAGTAAAATCGCTTCCTTCCCTAGTTTGACCAGAAATATGTTTCAATTTTTGAGCCAAATTATCCACATCACCCAACAAGTTTTTATCAATAATTAGATGCTTTTTCTCAGCAACTAAATCATGATAAGGTGCAGTCGATCCAGTGAAAGCAGAGTAAATTTCCTGAAATTCTTGTTCACTATCCCGGCAGCAAAATAGACCATTTACATAGTTGAGATAATCATAACCACTCGTTCCTTGAATAGGCCAGTTATGAGGTAAATCTTCCCCAACTAATTCTAAAATTTTTTCCGCAGTGATGTAGATATCTCCAACTTTTTCCCGCAGTTTTTCTAGGTAGTCATTAGGGTTATAAAGTCCATCAATGTGATCGATTCTTAAACCCGTAAACTTCCCTTCTCTGACAAATCTCTCAATTAAGGAATGAGATCTGCCCAATACTTTCATCTCTTCTACTTTTACAGAAATCAACTCGTTGACTGTAAAAAATCGCCGATAGTTGATTTCTTCTGCGCCTACTTTCCAGAAAGATAAACGGTAAAATTGCTCGAACAGGATGCTATCTAACAGGTTAAAGCTTTCCGATTTTCCCGGTTCTCCATTGAAAAACTGAATATTATGATCGAAGAATTCTTTAACTGATTCGTTTTGGGTGTAAAGTTCCCACAACAACGCTTTAACAAAGGCAATTTGGTCGTATCTTTCCCTTCCCTTGAATTCCGATGGCAGGTTTTTAATCAGATAAACTACACCCAACAATTTGACAAAATCTGGATGTCTTCTGCCTAATTCCCTACCCAATTGTCCGAGATTTTGCGTCAAGAAACTAGTGTATGATTCGATTCTAATTGGCAAATTTAAGCCAAAATAATTAATGCTTAATCCTGTCTCATTGTAGTTTAATTTGATCTCGCCATTTTCCAAACATTCGCCATAAAAACAGCCGAGTAAAGGGGTGAGAATTCTCCCTCTGAAACTTTCGTAAGCGTGATTCCATTCAATATCAAAAAAGTCAAAAAAATCTGAGTCTGGGCCATTTTCTAGCACATCCATCAGCCATTTATTTTGGCTATCATAAGCCATGTGGTTAGGGACAATATCTTGTAACCATCCCATGTCACGACTTTGGAGATCGCTTAATAATTCGTCGAATTCTTCTGGTGTTCCTAACTCTGGATTTAAGTGGGTTGGATCGACTATATCGTAACCATGAGTGCTCCCAGCCCTAGCTTTGAAAATGGGTGAAGCGTAGAGGTCAGAAATTCCCAATTCTGCCAAATAGTTAACGATTTTTTGGGCGGCTGCAAAGGGAAATTCGCTATGAAATTGAATGCGGTAAGTTGAGGTAGGAATTTTCATTTTAATCTGGGTTTATGCTTGGTACAGGACAAAACTTTTGGCGGGAATTGTGAGTAATTCGCCAGGGATTAATTTATCGGGCATTGTGGCACCCGGCCCCATCCATTTAATGTCAGCTGAATCGAGGAGTTTTTGCCAACTTCCGCTTGGGGGTTCTGCGTCGAAGGTGAGGGTGCGATCGCTAAAATTCATCACATAAAACACCTGATTTTCCTCACTGTAACGCCGCATAAATAAAAGTTTCTCTTCTTCCCGACTAGAAACTTCTAATCTCTTTTTATCCAGAACTTTCAAAGCTTCATTGATCCGCCGCAAGAAAATCAACTCTTGGTAAAAATTCCACAAAACTTTGTGTTTATCTTGATATTGTTGTTCCCAATTTAAAACGCATTTATCAAACGTTCCCGGATCTTGCGGATCTTGGAAATCTTTCTCATGTCCAGCTTCCAAAAACTCATCTTTTTTAGATTTTCTTACAGCTTCAATTAAATCATGGTCTGAGTGACTAATAAAATAGAAAAATGGTGCTTCTTCCCCATATTCTTCACCCATAAACAGTAACGGAATAAAAGGTGAAAGAATCACCGTTCCAGCAGTTAATTTTAACCCTTCAAATGAGGTTAAATTAGTTATTCGATCGCCCAAAATGCGATTTCCGGTTTGGTCATGATTTTGGGAACAAACTACAAATTTACAAGCAGGTTCTTCCGCCGAAGAATTGCCGTGACGACGCTTTCTATCTGGTGAATATTGCCCAGAATAAACAAAACCTTCGCGCAAGGATTTTTCTAAATCTTGACACTTGCCATAATCTTGATAATATTTTTGCTGTTCACCAGTAATTAAAGTGTGCAGTGCATGATGGAAATCATCGCACCATTGAGCATCAATTCCATATCCGCCCACTTCTTTAGGCTGAATTATTCGCACATCATTTAAGTCACTTTCAGCAGTCAAATAAAACTTTCTTTTTTTCTGTTCAGAAAGTGCTTTAACTCTCTCTGCTAACTCTTCTAAAAAGTGTTTCGCACTAAAATCGTAAATACCTTGAATTGCATCTAATCTCAGGGCATCTACATGAAAAGTATCTAACCAATATAAGGCATTTTCGAGAAAATACTCTCGCACCCCATCGCAATAAGCAAAGTCTAAATTAGGTGCATCTCCCCAATCACCGAGATACTTTTTTGTAAAGTAAGGGCCAAAATTAGATAAATAATTTCCTTCTGGCCCTAAGTGGTTGTAAACTACGTCTAAAATTACGGCAATGCCTTCTAAATGACAGGCATTAATCAGTTTTTTTAACCCATTTGGCCCGCCATAACTATTTTGCACTGCGTAGGGATAGACACCATCATAACCCCAGTTTCTTTCACCGGGAAATTGTGCCACTGGCATGATTTCAATGGCATTAATTCCTAACTCTTTTAAC
>JBAVZX010000842.1:0-2980 GCA_049589015.1 Phormidium sp.
AGTCTCCCCTAAGAAAGTTTGTTAAGTAAGGGCGGGTTTTGTAGTTAATACTTTATGATGCCAGTACAGATTTATCTGCTAAACCCGCCCCTACAAATTCAAAACTTTCCCAGTCCCCAGTCTCCTAATTAAAATTCTTCGCCACGTTCAGCTTTTGCTTTAGCTTTTGCTTTGTTGGCGCTGCGTTTTAAAGCTTGCAGTCTGGCTTCGTAGCGACTGCGTTGGCGCTTGTTGTTGCTTTGATCGAGGAGAGTTTTTAGGGCACTACCTAAACTTTTGTAGGCGTTGGGGAGTGTGTAGCCAAAGCGGGTGGCGAGTGCTAGCGCTTTTTCATCAGCATCGATCGCTTCTTTAATTGTGCGTTCCCCGTTGTTCTTCTGATACAATCTCCAACCAGAAACACCGCACAGCGCCAACGCTAACAATAACAACAACCCATCTTGCACCCAAAGTTCACCGACAGCGCCACCTAAACCGATCGCTAACGCCGCCATTTCCCAACCATCTTTCGGAATAGTATCGTTTTGAATCCGGGCAACTTCGTGCCAAAATACCAAATTGCGCTGATCTAACGCCAGCTGATCCCAGCGCACTAAATCAATTTGAATCTCTACCTGATCTTTACCGATTTCTTCACAGCGGATCAGGGGTGGATTGATTTCAGTCGTTCCTTCAACCGTTACCCAACTCTGCATTTCTGGCGGCAACAGACTCTTCAAACGCCGCAATTCACTCATTTCGGATCTAGCAGAGGAGGTTACATAGGATGTCATAATTCCAGCCCCAGAAAATTAGCAGCAAATAATAAAGGCTCTCTCTTTGGAGTATAGTTCATAAAACCATAGACAAATATCTCAGGTCTTATTTTGTAGGTGTAACCCTAACTGGGTGAACTACTACACCCTCTATCCCATTGCTCCCAGAGCGTTTGGGACTGCTTGTAGTCTTTTACTCGTCCCCTTTAGTTGTTGATTATCTCGCTGAGTTAATGTATTGCTTGGGAGCTATCCAGTGGCATTGAAACTTAGGTTCTAATGGTACTAGTGGTTGCTTAGAGTCCCGGGACATTTCACCCTGATAACTCAGGTCATTGATTCTTGAGGGTTAAAGTCAAATAATTGTTGACTATTTATTATAGCTTATAAATGACTACAAATTACGTGAAGTTTTACAATACCTTGTAATGTGCGGGATTGGTGATTGCGGACTAGGTACTGGGGACTGGGAAATTTTCGATTTTCGATTTTTGATTTTCTTTTCTCTCCCCTGCACCCATGCCCCTCTGCCCCTCTGCCCCTCTGCCCCTCTGCCCCTCTGCACCTTAACCGCGATCGTGCGCTGAGTCAAGGTCAATAATTGGCCCTTTGGGAACGATGCGAGTTGGGTTAATTTTGTTGTGACTAATGTAGTAATGTCGTTTGATGTGGTCAAGATTGCAAGTTTCTTTGACTCCCGGAATTTGGTAAAGTTCTTTCAGGTAATTCCAGAGGTTTGAATAATCCCAAATATGGCGTAAGTTGCATTTAAAATGACCGTAGTAAACTGGGTCAAAACGCAATAAAGTAGTGAACATACACCAGTCAGCTTCGGTGATTTGTTCGCCGCACAAATACCTTTGTTTTCCTAACACTTCATTCCAATAATCAAGGGCGTTAAATAAATCGGTTACTCCCTCTTCGTAAGCAGTTTGACTAGTGGCAAATCCGGCACGATAAACACCATTATTAATTGGTTGGTAAATCTTGTCGATGGTTTGCTCGATCGCTTCCCGCAAATTCTCAGGGTAAAAGTACCAATCTGATTTAGCGAAATCCTGAAATTGCGTATCAAATAACCGAATAATTTCACGGGATTCATTATTGACGATCGCCCCTGTTTGCTTATCCCAAAGTACGGGAACAGTCACTCGTCCCTCGTATTTTTCATCTGCCTTAAGATAGATTTGCCAGAGATAATCTGTACCATTAACAGTGTCGGGAATACATCCAGGTTCTTCGGAAAATTCCCAACCATTTTGCTCAATTACTGGGTGTACAACTGAAAGACTAATTACATCTTCTAAACCTTTCAATTTTCGCATGATTGCGGTACGATGCGCCCAAGGACAAGCCCAAGAAATATATAAATGATAACGTCCTGCTTCTGCTTTAAAACCGCTTGAACCATCACTTGTAATTTGGTTGCGAAAAGTGGTTGCAGGACGAATAAATTTGCCTTGTGAGTCTTCTTGTTCTCGTTCTGAAACCCATCGACCGTCAGCGAGTAAACCCAATCCCATAATTAACTCCTTGTTTAGGATCGATCGTCATAAGTTGTACCTGCGATCGCTTCTACTATACCCCAAACTGTCCACAGAAAAACTCCTCCAATCAGCAAAAGCATGACACCGCTTAAAGCACCAAAGGGATAAATCAGAAATAAGAGTAACAAAGCAAACAACACAATTCGGATTAGTGGATTATTCATGGATTTAATGTTTTTTAGATTACAAAGTTACTAATTCAGGGTATCTGGGGAAGGTGTGCGATCGTTTCCCCCTTAAAGATGATATTTATTGTTTGTTGTATCGACTTCAGTCGTTTAATTTAAAATAGGGGAACACTAAAGTGTTCACAACAGACCGTGATATGATGAGTTGTGAAACTAAAATCTAAGGATTATGTTAGCTGGAATTTTATTTGATTTAGATGGAACTTTGGTAAATACTGACCCCTTGCATTTCCAAGCTTGGCAAGAAATGTTATTAGAACATGGATTAGAAATTGATATAACTTTCTACCAAACTCGGATTAGCGGGCGGTTAAATCCAATTATTATTCAAGATATATTGCCTCATTTAACTTTAGAAGAAGGCGAAAAGTTTGCTGAAGATAAAGAAGCGCGTTTCCGAGAATTAGCACCTTCATTAAAACCTCTCGCTGGACTAGAAAAAATTCTTGATTGGACAAAAGAATACGGTTTAAAAACTGGATTAGTCACC
>JBAVZX010000843.1:0-2487 GCA_049589015.1 Phormidium sp.
ATGCTTCTTCGGATAATGCTTGAAATCGCTTAGTTTCAATTGTTTCTGGTTCATTGATTTCTAATAATAATTTCCAATAACGATTGAGTTTGGCAATTTTTAGTTGCAGTTCACTGTCAAATTTTTCTACTAACTCGCAGTGAGGACAAGTCAATTGATTATTGTTAGTTTTATGTTGAGGAAATTGAGAGTTAAGTAATTGCTTAAACTTATTTTCCGAACATTCTAATTCCAGGGTACGTTGCGCTAATGCAAAGCGGTGACGAATTACTTCTAGCTGTTCTGGATAAAGCTTCTGTCGCTTTTGTAAAATCCTTTCAGGAACGCAGACTTTACCAAAGTCATGCAATAAAGCGGCGTAGCGAATTTCTTGAATTTGAGATTCATTGAAATCAATAGATTTGAAAGCTCCACTAGCAGTTAAGCTAACTTCCTGGCTTAAGCGGACGGTGAGTTCAGCTACTCGTTCTGAATGACCAAATGTAGTCGGATCGCGCAGTTCAATCAGATGCACTGAGGCTTTAACAAATCCTTCAAATAAGTTTTGGATACTCTCTTGTAATTGATTGCGTTCAATAGAAATTGCTGCTTGAGAAGCGAGACTTCTGACTATATTTTCTTCCCAATTAGAATAGGGTTTGATTACAGTAGCGGCATTTTCGAGTGTGATAGCAATATCTCGGTTAATTTTGCGATTAATGAGTTGAATTACGCCAATAATTTCTCCATTTTGGTCTTGCATTGGCAAAACTAAAACCGATCGCGTGTGATAAGAAAAAGTATGATCAAAAGTTTTGTCTATGTCATAAAGAACATCTTTTGGTAAATTATAAGCATCTGGCAAATTTAAACTTTCTCCCGTAAGTGCCACATATCCAGCTAAACTGTTTTGGGTAATTGGCATGGCAAATTCTTTAAATGTTGCCTGGGGTAGGGAATCATTTTGCGCTGCTTTAAATATTAATTTAGGGATGAAATCTTTTTGGTCTATGAGATAGAGACTGCCTGCATCACTACAAGTAATTTCCCGGCTTTTTGTTAAAATAAGATTGAGTAACTCCCCTAAATCTTTGCTACTGGAAAGGGCTGTACCAATTGCCAAAAGTTGTTCAGTTAATTCAATCTGTTTACTAGTTTCTAGGATTTTATCCTGCGTGGGTAGGGAACAGATTTTGCCATCCAGAAAGATCATGAATTTTTTCCCTGAGTTTCAGAACTATTTACAAATTTAAAATACCTTCTACGTTAATCGAATTGGTTGGATTCAGAAATTTAAACTAGTTAATTTAGGGCAATTTTTCTTAGTTTTAGCACAAAAATTAGTTCCTGGCTTTTCGCTTGTGAGCAAGGTATTTCGTGTGATCGCCTTCAATATCAAGCTGGTAACGTACCAAGTACTCATTTCTTACACGCTATCTCATCTCTTAGGGGGATTGACAAGATCCACATCACAGGAATTATATGTCTGATTCCACCTCAGACTATAAATGTTAAGTTATAACACAGTTTCTTGACCTGTTTACCTAATATTATGTAACTTTGAATACAGAATTAATGAGATTTTAGACCATTGACTGAGGTAAACAGTTGCCGGGAAGCCTGGGAAAGCCTTAGCAATGGGCTGCTGACCTGGATTATGAGGAAGGATGATGAAACTCGACATTTATCAGTCAGAGGTTGGTACAGGTTTGCCTTCCTATTCCTGGGATTGGTTGACAGAAAATGAAGCGAATCTGTTTCCCCAGGAATTACAACCCTTTACTTGGGTAAAACTTTCTGAAGTTCCCAGTTTTTTCAGTTTTGACGAAGCACTATTGTTATGTCAGTGTTCCCCAGACTCATGGTTAGCTTGGATTCCCGATCATGGTGAAGCTGTGCTGCACAAGAGTCAGTTTTGTTAAAAAGTTTAAGTGAAATCCTATTTTACCTACGTCTTGATAAGTGCGACGTAGGTTTTTTGTTGAAGAAATTCAATTTTTGGTTGAGGGAGTTTCCTGTTTCAATTGTTGAATGGTGACTTGAATAGCTAGAGCTAAAAGTCCGAGGGCGATTAAGCTAAAAACTCCTGTTGCTAAGGTGCTGATACCGATAATTAAGGTACGAACAGCAGATGTAATGTTAACCACAAGATAGTTTGAGGAATGAACTGGGCGATCGACAAAATATTGAGCAATTGAAGAATTAATAAAGTAGGAAGCGATCGCCATTGTTGCTGCAACTATTGAACCAATTATACAGCGTAAAATACTCGGTGGATTGGTGTTGGTTTCTGTTGTGGAAGCACTTGATTTTTCGGTGGGTGTTGGTTCATTCATGACTTATACCAATGAATTTTTCTGGGAAAAGTTGTTTAATTTTCTACAGTGATTCCTGTTGGGCGAAATCTGGTAATCCAGAAGTCTAAATCGGGATTGTTGATGGTAGTTTCTACTTGATTTTTTACCTGTTGGGCTTGAATATCTGATTCCACGAGGGCGAATACTGAAG
>JBAVZX010000844.1:0-3318 GCA_049589015.1 Phormidium sp.
TTTATTAGCGACTGGTAATTGGGCAATTCGATTTTTCTACTTGTCATTATCAGTATTTACAACTATTGCTCATTTTCACATTGGCCGTCAAACAATCGAAAAGCAACTGCTAAAAGTTAGTTCTCCCATGTTTCCCCCTATCCCCCATCGTCATCAAATAAGTCAAAACAAATCTGTCAGACAGCCAGTACCCCAGAGAGGTAAACCAAAAGCACCTCCAATTCCGCACCGTACTCAATCTGTAAAATCAAAATTTCCGGCCCACAAGTTAAATAAATGAGTGGTTAGTAATGAAATCCATTAAATTAAAACTGAAGTCTTTTCCAGTTCGGGTTTTTATTGCCACATTATTGATTATTAGTAGTATTTGGTTGATGATAGATCTGACTATACCAAAAATACCGATTTTGGGTTTTCATAGTATTGTTGATACTCAAAATTCAGAGGTAAAAAATGGTAAACAAAACTGGCGAAGAATCGATTATAGCAAGGAAGACTTTGGAGAAATTTTAGACTATTTAGTTACGCATAATTTTTGGTTTATTTCTAGCCAAGAACTCTACATTTTTTTTATATCTAAGTCCCAAATAATTCCTCCTGAACATATAGGTCAAAAACCAATAATGCTAACATTTGATGATTCTTACAAGACCTTTTACACAAATTTATTGCCTGTTTTAGAAAGTGCAGCAAATAAATATAATAAAAAAATTAAAGTGGTATTGTTTATTAACCCTGGAACAATGGCAAAAAATGAAAACCAAACCTCATATAATATAACTTGTAACCAATTACGAGAAGGATTTCAAAAGGGATTTTTTGATATTCAATCTCATGGGCGAAAGCACAAAAAACTTACTGATTTAACCACTAAAGATTTAATTGATGAATTAGAAAAAGCACAATTGCAACTGAGGAAATGTATCGCAGGTTTAGATCCTAACAAAACAGTTGCTTCTCATATAGCTTACCCTTATGGTGCGTCAAATCAGAAGGTAGAAAAATTTGCCGCTAGATACTATAAATCGGGATATTTGTACAATAGTCGCTTTTTTTGGCAGGGGTGGTTGGAAAATAAGTACCAAATACCTCGTTTAACTGTTAATCGCCAAAAACCTCCTAAAGGACTGATCTATATAGCGGAAAAAGCTCTTAAAATCAAAGGTGAATGATTCCTTAAGCCAATAATATGAATTCGGCTGGTAAGAGCTTAACTAAATATGCCAATTCTTTACTAAACTTACTTATAGTTGGTTAACTTGAGGAAGTTATGTGGAAAGTTTCAGAGTTTGGCGATTTAGTTGGCGTTTCGGCATCAACACTTCGCAGATGGGAACAAGAGGGTAGATTAATTCCAGAACGCACTCTAGGTAATCAGCGAATTTACAACGAAACCCATTTAGCCACAGCCAGAAGTCTAAAAACAGGCAAATACCCACACAAGGTTATCTTGTATTGTCGTGTCTCGTCCAACAGCCAAAAAGACGACCTGCAAAGCCAAGCCAAGGCAATGGAACAATTCTGTTTGGCGCAAGGAGTTTCCGTGACAGAGACAATACAGGAAATTGGCGGGGGGCTAAACTTTAAACGCCCCAAATTCCTTCAAATCATTAAATGGGCAATCCAAGGGGAGTTGAGCGTACTTTACGTGGCGCATAAAGACCGCCTGTGTCGATTTGGGTTTGAACTTGTCGAACAAATCGTGCAGTGGGGTGGAGGCTCGATAATTGTCGCTAATGCTGAAACCCTTTCCCCGCAAGAGGAATTAACCCAAGACTTTCTGGCGATCGTTCACTGCTTTAGCTCCCGTCTTTACGGGCTGCGAAAATACAAAGCCAAGGTGAAGAAAATTGTAGAGGGCATTGATCCATGCTCGGAATAAGTGCTATACTTATTTAAAGAAACAACTTCAGATAAGTCTGATAATATTCGGCATCAAAAGAGAATTAAACCTCAATAACAAAGAGTTTGAGTTAATCCAAATATACAAGTTAGTAGTTCGATTAACAGAGAGTTAACTATGAGTACAGAAAAACAAGCCCGTGAACAGATGGCACAACAACGGCTGGGAGACGAACATCTTCAAGAGTCAATGTTGAATCGTGCCGAAGCAGAAGTTCAACAAGGAGATAATGCGGTAACTGAAGATTTAGCACGGCAACAAATGGCACAACAACGTTTAGAAGCGGAACAGATTCAAGAGGCAATGTTGACTCGTACAGAAGCAGAAATTACTGAGTAGATTTGTCAATGTGTGGCTGCAATTCTGTGCGTAAACGATAAAGAATTGTGTGAGATTCTACTTGATTAAGTATTTCTTGAATGACTGTATTTGACCCTAATTGTCCCCAAGTACAGCCCTTTTCTAAGTATACTTGAGCGGCGCGACCGATCGCATAAGCCCCATAACCCGCAATCCCCGCTTGCGCGATCGCCGCACCCGCATAAGCTGTAATATTAGTGGGGTTTTCTCCCGCAGAAATTGCCGAGCACTTTTCCCTAATCCCCACAAGAAACTTGTGCCGATTTCTCCTAACAATAACCCACCAGAACTTAAGAGAATTGTTTTTAATAATTTACCCGCTTCGTAACTAGTCATCGGCAAATTATACAATTTAGCTAAAGCGCGAATTAATGCTAAATCGGTTAAAGTTCCGCCGATAACATCTAAGAAAGCAATGGGATTTGCAGCGATCGCGATCGCCTTATATTTAGTAAACCGCCAAATTAATTCTTCCGCTTCTTTTTCCCGCATCTCGACAGTTTTTCGAGCAATTCTTTCCTCAATATCTCTAGCTTGAACTAAGGCGTTTAGGGCAAGTAGCGATCGACCTTCCCGATTTAAAATTTTGAGAATTTTCTGCTTTAACTCATTAATTTGTGCTGGCGGACTTTCCCACTCATAACTTACCTTTCCATCAGGCAATTCTACCCTAACTTGTAAAGGTGCAGGTTCTGCCGCAATCATCACAATTTCATCAGGTGAAAGTAACTCTTGTAAAATTGAATCATCCCCAGTAGCAGCACCTAATCTTTGCAGATTTGCGTAAATTGTTTGTCGATCTTGTTCGGGATAAAGGTCGATTTTATTAAATACTAAAATTATCGGTTTTTGCGCTTTTCGTAATTGACAAAGTGCTTCATACTCAGTGCGAGTAATATCTCCAGAAACCACAAATAAAATTAAATCAGCTTGACGCGCCACATCCTGCGCCATTTTTGCCCTAGCTTGACCTTCTATTTCATCTAATCCCGGAGTATCGATTAATTCTACTTGAACCTTACCATTATTATCAGGATTCCAACGTACAGAACGAG
>JBAVZX010000845.1:0-9698 GCA_049589015.1 Phormidium sp.
TTCTTTGGCAAGGACAGCGCAATAAGCGCTCAACTCGTATTTGCCAATTCCTTTGTTATCCATCCAGTATTTGATGCAACTGTTGCGAACAAATCTTGCGGTGTTAATGGCCTCATCAAGCTTTTCATACTGCTGTTTGGTTCCCTCAAGTTTGGCTTCAAATACCAACATACTTACGCCGATTGATTTGGTATAAGTATATCATGATTCAAGAAAGCCGTCCTTGTAGGACGGGGCTTTAAACCCATTTTTTTGGTAAATCAGATTATTTTATGGTCAATGAGGTTCCTGGTAAGCATTTTAGGCAATTACTCATGGGGTAGTCCCAGGCCAATTTCCCAGAATCGATTCCACAAATATTAAAAAGATGGGTATGTTTAGTTTTGAATAGGAAAATCCGTATAAAAATTGTAAGTAGCTACAAAGATAAGGAGAGATAATCATAAAGTAGTATTAGATACAAATTTGCCAAGCAAATTTATTCGTCCTTATTTGTCGTTAATAGTGAGGTCTGTTATCTGTGTCTACTCAAATCTTGAGTTCCAAAGAATCCGGTGGTGGAGAGGATAATTCCTCCCCTCATGCGATACGCGCCACAGGTGCTTTTGCTTTGCTTGATAGTCTCAAACGTCATGGTGTGAAGCATATTTTCGGTTATCCAGGTGGCGCAATTCTGCCGATTTATGATGAAGTGTACCGTGCCGAAGCAGCAGGCGATATCAAGCATTTCCTAGTGAGACATGAACAGGGTGCGGCTCATGCTGCTGATGGTTATGCGCGTGCAACTGGTCAAGTTGGTGTGTGCTTCGGGACTTCTGGGCCGGGAGCAACTAACCTAGTAACTGGGATTGGTACGGCTTATATGGACTCGATTCCAATCGTAGTCATTACTGGACAAGTGCCACGCCCCGCAATTGGTACCGATGCTTTCCAAGAAATTGATATTTATGGAATTACTCTACCAATTGTTAAACATTCTTATGTAGTCCGCGACCCGAAAGATATGGCGAGAATTGTGGCGGAAGCATTCCACATCGCCAGTACAGGTCGTCCGGGACCAGTTTTAATTGATGTGCCTAAAGATGTAGGATTAGAAGAATTTGATTATGTGCCAGTAGAACCGGGTTCGGTGAAATTGCACGGTTATCGACCTACATTTAAGGGTAATCCCCGGCAAATTAACCAAGCAATTAATTTAATTCGGGAAGCACATCGACCGCTATTATATGTGGGTGGGGGTGCGATCGCAGCTAGCGCTCATTCCGAAATCAAAGAATTAGCGGAGTGTTTCCAAATTCCAGTCACTACGACCTTGATGGGTAAGGGTGCTTTCGATGAAAATCACTCCTTAGCTTTGGGAATGTTGGGAATGCACGGCACCGCTTATGCTAACTTTGCGGTGACAGAATGCGATTTGTTAATCGCTGTTGGGGCGCGGTTTGATGACCGGGTAACAGGTAAATTAGATGAGTTTGCCTCTCGTGCGAAAGTGATTCACATTGACATTGACCCCGCAGAAGTGGGCAAATGTCGCGCCCCCGATGTACCCATTGTTGGTGATGTGCGCCAAGTTTTGATGGAGTTGCTGCGCCGTTGTCATGAAACAGGCGTTTGTGGATATCTCGATCAAACTAAGGAATGGTTGGAACGGGTTAATCGCTGGCAAAATGATTATCCTTTGGTAGTACCTCAGTATCCTGATGTGCTGTCTCCCCAAGAAGTGGTTGTAGAATTGTGGAAACAAGCTCCTGATGTTTGCTACACCACTGATGTTGGGCAACACCAAATGTGGGCAGCGCAATTCTTGAAAAATGGCCCCCGGAAGTGGATTTCCAGTGCTGGTTTAGGCACAATGGGTTTTGGAATGCCTGCGGCTATGGGTGCTAAGGTGGCGCTGGGTGATGAAGAGGTTATTTGTATTGCTGGAGATGCCAGCATCCAAATGAATATTCAGGAGTTGGGAACTCTCGCACAGTATGGCATCAATATCAAAACCGTGATTATTAATAACGGTTGGCAAGGGATGGTGCGCCAGTGGCAAGAAACTTTCTATGAAGGGCATTATTCGGCATCGAATATGGAAGTGGGAATGCCTGACATTGAGAAGTTGGCGGAAGCTTACGGCATGAAGGGCATTGTAGTTCGCAAACGGGAAGAGTTGAAAGATGCGATCGCTCAAATGTTAGCGCACAAAGGCACCGTGTTGCTGGAAGTTCATGTGAAGCGGGATGAAAACTGCTATCCAATGGTAGCCCCTGGTAAGAGTAATGCACAGATGCTCGGTTTGCCGGAACGTCCGAAGAGCGATCGAGCCGCTGAGTTAGTTTACTGTCATCATTGCGGTGCGAAGAATGTTTCAACTAACCATTTCTGCCCGGAATGTGGCACGAAATTGTAAGTTGATTTTTGATTAATTAATGTTAGTTTAGGGGCGTGAATATTCACGCCTCTTTTTTTATGAGTGATGCTTTATTACGCATAATGTAGAGACGTTATATATAACGTCTCTACAATGTTTTGGATTAAGGTACTCTGGCTAATTACCCACAGATGATTTAAGCATTCTCAGCAGGTAACTGAGAAATAAATTCAGCCAAAGTTTCACAAGTCCAAGCTTGACGATTTAATTGCTTTAATTCCTCAATTGTTAATCCTTCTAATCTCTGAATCACCTCTGGTGAAACTGAAGTAAAACGCTCTTCCAGCGCCTCTAAAATAGAGCTTCTTAAAGCTTGTTGTAAACCTTGTTGTAATCCTTGTTGTAAACCTTGTTGTAATCCTTGTTGTAATCCTTTTTGGAGGATTTCTTGATAAATGACTGATTCTTTCATAATATCCTCGCGAAATAGTTGATTAATCAAGTTTTTTTCAAAGCGTAAACCTGCTAAAATGCTACTAACAGCTGTTAGCATCCCCCTTTCGTTGGCTGTTTCAATTTTAACTAATTGCTGGGAAACTTGAGTAAGTAATTGTGAGGGGGTTTCTGTGCGGCATAAGGTTGCTAAGGGTAAGAGCGCGGAATTTTGTAATAAGGGTTCGGGATCTTGCTGCCAAATGCGAATGATTTGGTAACGATGTCGGGTATCTCCGAGGCGAAAAGTATCTTTTAATTTGGTAGCTGAGGGTGATGGTTTGAGCAGGATAATTGCTTGGGTGACTGGTAGGCGATAGCGTCGGTAAAGTCGCACCCAATAATCTAACATTCTTAAGGGTAAAGGTGGTTCTCCTTCGACTTCTACTTCAAATTCTAGATGCAATATCTGGTTAGTGGTGCGTAAAAAGGTGACATGATCGGCGCGAATTGGTTCGATGCTTAATTCGGTTTTGAGGATTTCCACTGATGTGGGGGTTTCTCCTAATATCCAAGTGGCGAATTCTTTGGGGTAGGTTTCTGATAGGTATTTGCAAGCGTTATCAAAAGCCATTTAATTAATTATTTAACTGGGGAATGTATTTAGTTTAACTTACAGGAGGTTAAATTAATTAGAATATGCCAAGGTTTGACTAATGGAAGATAGACAAGCATTCATGTTTGCGGGTGGAGTGCGTTGGCGTAGCCTGCCAAGATTGCATATCGCGAATAGCCAAAGTTTAAGATATAGTTGTAATCAAGCGGTAAAATATTTAAATAAGATATCAGCCAGAATAAAAATGACTAAACAAGTAACGATCGATCTCGATGAAGAAGTTTTGGTTTTTCTCGATCGGCATTCGGGAGGAAATCGGAGTGAGTATATAAATCAGCTGTTAAGAAAGCAGCTAATTGATAGTTCAGAAATGGCTGAAAAACCTAATAATATAAACGATCCCCGTGTTTTTATGAAATTACCTGTAGAAGAACGCCGTCGCTTATTAGCAAAACAAAGTGAAGCAATTTTATCCCATTATCAGGAATATAAAGAATGGCAAGAATTACAAACTTGGGATTTGATGGATGACTAATTTAGTGGCTCTATCGCTAATCCCAAAAGTTTAAGATATAGTTGTAATAAAATTGATGGCAAGTAAAATGAACGATTGGCAAGAAAGTATTAGCATCGATCCCAAGGTTTGTCATGGTAAACCTTGCATCAAAGGAACAAGAATAATGGTTTCAGTTATTCTTGATAACTTAGCAGAAAGACTAACGCCGGAAGAGATTGTGGCAGAATATCCACCGCTTACTTTGGAAAATGTAAAAGCGGCTATTTCCTATGCTGGTACTCTGAAAAGAAGAGAGGAATTGCTCTGGGTTAAGCATGAGTGGAATTAGTCGTCAAATCATATTTGATACTAAGCACGTTGGCAAACATTTGCCTGACACTCCGCAAATGCAAAGACTTCTTAATAAAGGTCGTGCTGCTCATGTATTTAACGATGAAGCTACCATGAATCGAGTTGCACAAGTCATAATTGAGAATGGCGAATTTATCGGAATTATTCGAGGTTATGAACGCTATGGGATGTTTTTTGAGGAAGCGATTGGTTATAGAATTAGTCCTGATGGTAGCCGGATTTTACTTTATTATGGGGAGATAAAGATCGATGCAGACAACCAGTACCACGTCATCCCTCGCCGAAGACCGAGTGAAGAATAATTGGGAGTTTTCCGAAGTATGGATAGATGCAATGTTGTCTCCTCCTTATTTGTTGTTATTACTGGGAGACAGTGAGGGAAATTGTCGGATATACGATCCGGCTCAAGGATATAAAATTGTGTTTTCTAGTAATAACTATGAGGAGGCAAAGTTGTGGTTATTAGAAGATGAGTATGAACCTATAGAAGGTCGGCTTTTAGCTGCTGATTTGTGAGTGGCGATCGCCAGATGTTTACTGGATAGAACCATGAAAACACAAGTTATTTCTATCGAACCTACATCAAAAAATCTAGGTTTCAATGTTGTAGTGTTAATTGGTACGAAGCAACATGAATTTACTTTAAATGTTGAAACTGCTACGATTGCCGATCGCCAGATTCAAGGTATTAGAGGAGATGAATATTTTTTGCATCTGTTTAGATTTAATCAGAATTTGGGAGTGGAAATCTATAAGCTGGTTTCACAGATGCGCGAGGGAAATAGTTTAAAATTTCCAGTGGAAATTGGTGATTTTTATGCTGAAGAACTGGAGTTAGCTTCTCAGTAATATGCTAATTGGCTGAAAACTCGTTTGGAGAACTGGCTATGACACAACCGGAATTAAATGAAAAGCAACTGGCAGAACTGGGAGAAATGCTGGAACTGGCGAAAGTTACTGAACAGAAAGCTAGAGAAATAAATGAATTGGCGATCGCATTTGAGGCTAAGTGGAAAAGTCGATGGGAAGATAGACTGGCGGCGAAACAGCAAACTGGTCAAGTTTCCTCTTAGGGTTAAGTTGAGAATTGGCATTTTTCAGGCAAAAAAGGCGATCGCACATATTTTGGGTAGGGTGCGATCGCTCTTGGCTAATAATTTCGGTGCAACATTGAGAGGGAGTAATGTCGGAATTCTACCTACCAACTAATCACTACACTTTAACCGTTGATGTCCCAATAAGCTTTTCAGTTTCTATTGGATTCTTTTTGGCGAAACGAAAACCATTGGTTGCTAGTAACATAGCCAGAAGTGCTGCTAGTCCGACAATTTGAGATGGTTCTGGGACTGACGTAATAACATCATTGTCATAATCGCTGATAAAATCTTGGCCTGTAAAAAATGCTAACTGCTCGTCAGAAAATTGGATAAAATCCGCGTCCAAAGAACTGGTAAATTCTTCATCAGATACATTGACAGAATCTTCGTCTGAGAAAATCGTAGATTCGTCGTCAGATGTACTTGCAGCACTAGCAAATCCAAAAGAACTACGACTCTGGCCTATCTCGGTTATTCTAGCAACACTGGTAAAGTTAATGGAAGATTTAGCACTAGCAGAACCAATACCATAAGCTTCGGAGATCCCGCGAGTTAGCGCTCCAACCAAAAATAACCAAGTTTGACCACCATTAAACTCAAAGCTTTGATATGCAGAATAATGAGAGTTCCAATCAGAAAAAGACCCCATAAACATAGCAGCTAAATTAACGCTGCTAACAGAACTCTTATTAAGTGGCATAAGCGCACTGGAAGCGAGAGCACCAGTCCCTCCAGCTGCTTTTACTGACCCTGATACATTGCCTGTTAAAGATCGGTTAATTCTGTATCTCTTGCCTGGAGTTCCTGTAAATTGAAAGGCTTGATATATATTTTTCCAATTTGAACTTCCAGCCTTACTAATACCGAGTTTAGTGTTAGCTGTATAGCTTTGATTGCAAGTTAATGTTATCTGCCAGCCACTTTGTAGGCGACTACACCCACTTTGGCTACTGCTGTTATTCTGCGCGGCAAGACCGACAACTCCATTAATCAGTTTGAGACTGGCCGCTGATGCACTGTTTGACATAACTGGAATCAAAATGGCTGAAGCAGTTAAGCCAACAATAGTTTTAGATAACATTGGGGAAATTTTAAGCATTATATCTCCTGATAATACGCATATAGGAAATGCTGTATTATCGTGAATAAACGGGGTTACATTACAAATTTTCTGGTATTATTAATAATTTTACCATTCGTAAAAACTTGGAAAGATTAAAAATTTTTCTTGTGTAATAATCTGGTAGGAGAAAATCGGAATAAGTTGTCAAAGTCGGAAAAAGTCGGATTATAATAGTAAAATTACTGATATTTACCTAAAAAATGGACGTTAACGAAGTGCTAAAACTCGTCGATCGCCTAATTTTCTCAAAAACTGACAAGCACTTAGACGATCTACAAGAAGCAATATTACGGAGTAGTTTGCAAAATGAAAAATACTCGAAAATAGCAGAAGAGTTTAATTGCACAGAAGGTCACGTTAAAGATATCGCTTCAGAGCTTTGGAAAGTTCTCTCAGAGATATTAGGAGAAAATGTCAGTAAGTCAAATTTTCGCTCTACAATGAAGAGATGTCAAATATCTATTGTTTCATCGAAGTTAGCAAAAGATTTTGTAGGCATTAAAAACATCAACTTTTGTCAAAAACCTTTGCAACCTCCAGAAGTTTCACAAGATCGATCGCACCACCCCAAAACCCAAATCTCTCTAGAAGATGCACCTGATATTTCTCCTTTTTTTGGACGGAGTGAAGAACTAAATCAACTGGAAAAGGCGATCGCACAACAACACTCTCGCCTAGTCACAATATTAGGAATCAGCGGAATTGGTAAAACTGCACTTACACTACAACTATTAGAACAAATAAAAGATAAATTTGATTATGTAATTTGGCGCAGCTTACACAGCAACCCATTATTGGAAGAACTGCAAACAAATCTAATTCAATTCTTCTCTAATCAACCAGAAAACGGATTAAAACTCAACAGTAACCTAGCACAATTAATCGAATATTTGCGAAAACACCGTTGTTTGATAATCTTAGATGATGTGCATTCAATTTTCAGCAAGGGACAATTAGCTGGTTGTTATGAAAACGGTTATGAAAATTACGGCGAATTATTCAAAAAACTGGGAGAAATACATCATCAAAGTTGCTTAGTTCTGCTTAGTTGGGATAAACCGAGAGAAGTTGCTAAATTAGAAGCAGAAAATCGTCAAGTTTGTTGTTTAGAATTGCTGGGGTTAGATTTGCGATCGGCTAAAGAGATACTTAGAGAAAAGAGATTAGTTGAAGAAGAGAAATGGCAAGAGTTAATAGAAAAATATCAAGGTAATCCTTTATGGTTAAAAATAATTGCTACTATGATTCAAGATTTATTTGGTGGGAGAGTTGGGGAATTTGTTAAATATGATCACCTTTTATTGAATGAAGATTTAAAAGATGTGTTGTTTCAGGAGTGCGATCGCTTATCCGATATAGAAAAACAGATAATTTGTAGTATTGCTGAAGAAACCGAAGCTGTTGCTATTTCTCAAATATTGTCACATTTACAATTACCTGCTTCAGACTTGATTAATGCTATGCAATCTTTAGGAAGGCGTTCATTAATTTGCAAAATCACCCAAGGTAATGAAACGCTTTTTAACTTGCAACCAGTGGTGAAGCAGTATGTTAAAATGCAGTTTAGTAACAGACAATAACCTAGTGAGTAACCTAGCTACTCGTTCCAACTATCTATAAACACAAATATCAGTGGAAATTAACATCCAAAAAGAAGAATTCAGCTACGCATTTGTTTACGCCGTCACTGCTGCTAAAGGTTATTTTTTCCAGAGAACAACTACTCCTTTAGATCAACTGGGTATTGACTTAATCATTACCGGAGTTAGCGTACAAGGAGTGATGGGATTTCCTCAACTTTTCGTGCAATTAAAATGTACATCAAGAGAACTTTTTGACGAAACTTATCTGAAATATCCCCTGAAAACTAAAAACTATGAAGAACTGCGAACACCCAATCAATATCCACCTCTCATCTTAATTGTCGTTGTAGTTCCTGATAACTTAGAAAACTGGTTAAACCAATCAGAAACAGAACTCTGTCTAAGACATTGCGGTTACTGGATTTCCTTAGCTGGTGCTTTACCCACAGAAAATAAAGAAAGTGTCACTGTATCTATTCCCAGAACAAATATTTTCACTGCTAATACACTTCAACAGTTGATGCAACGCATTGCTCAGGGAGAAAACTTATGAATGTTACTATAAAAGATATCGACTTTCTTCAATCTATTCAACCCTCACAAGTCACTGCTTATCTGCAAAAAACAGGTTGGCATCAACAGAAACAAATTCCCGATAAAGCTACAATTTGGAGAAAGCAAAACAGCGCAGGTGAACTAGTGGAAATTATTTTACCTGTTCATCGAGAAATCCCAGGTTTTACTGTTTCTATGAGCATAATATTAGAGAGTTTAGAAAAAGTCGAAAATCGCTCTCAACTTGATATTATTAGCGAACTAATTACCAATGCTGCGAATATTACAATTCGGGGAGTTGTTATGCAAATTCAAACTCCTAATGCTGACAAATTAAGTGGTGAAATCACTTTGCTTGGAGTAGTCGTCGATAAACTACGAAAAATTCAAACTGAACTAACAGATCATGACTATATCAAAGCAATCAAAGCTTATCAAGAACGTCTTCCGATAATATGTACAGGAGATTTAATTAAAGAAAACGGACATTTCAACCTGAAAAATTCTCGTGATTTTGCTATAGACACTGAGATAGATTAGGGTTTGATTTATCTTATGCAATCTTTGGGAAGGCGTTCATTAACTGCCAAAATCAACCAAGGTTATGAAACGGTTTTTAATTTGCAAACAGTGGTGAAGCAGTATGTTAAAGTAAGGGTTAATGAAAGATAATAATTAACGGCTGAATCGGAGAAAGAGGAATGTTAACTACTGCCGAAATTTCCCCAGAACCAAAAGTTTTTACTCTTGAAGATTATATGCTCAATCCGCCTGAGAAGACAGAATGGGTGGATGGGGAATTAGTGGAGAAAAACGGTAGTACAGCAAAACACGGTCGAACTCAATCTAGACTATCTTATTATTTGGGAAATTATATTAACTCTAGTAATATCGGTGGTGAAGTTTATATTTCAGCACATTGTCGCACAGTGGGAAGAGGGCGTTGTCCTGATGTTGCTTATTTGACAGCTGATTTAGTCGCTCAATTTGGGGAATTTACTGTACTACCGCAAAGTTTTTCACTAATTGCTGAAATTATTTGTCCTACTGATAAAGCTGAAGAGG
>JBAVZX010000846.1:0-3146 GCA_049589015.1 Phormidium sp.
CATCTTCAAAATTTATAATAGACATTGTACTCTACGAGAGATCTACAAATAAAGTACTTTATATCCTAGATATAAAATACAAAACACCCTTGCAACCTGCGGCTGAAGATATTGCTCAAGTAATAGCTTATGCAGTATCCAAAAACAGCCAAGAAGCAGTCTTAGTTTACCCAATTAATATAAAAAATTCTCTAGATGAATTTATCGGAAATATCCGAGTTCGTAGCTTAACTTTCTCTCTAGATGGCGATCTCGAACAAGCTGGTGAAACCTTTTTACAAAAATTACAATTCCTCTCAAATTAAAATCATTAATCCCATTTGAGAGGAATTTAATTACTAATCAATAACTTTTAAGGCTTCACCACATTCTTACCATTAATATTCTGCGCTTTACCTTGCTTCACTCTCGCTTGATAAACCAAAGCAGCTATGTCTGCACGAGTCGCATTTCGATTTGGATTTAACACATTTGGATTCGGATGATTCACCACAATTCCTGCTTGGGTAGCTGCGGCAACTTTTTTCCTCGCATAGTTAGGAATTTGGGCGGCATCTTTATATTTTTGGGTTAAAATTTGTTCTGCATTAGCGGGTTCTGGTAAATTTAAACCGCTAGATAAAGCAACGATCGCTTGCACTTTGGGAATTGGTAAATTTGGGCGGAAAGTTTGGTCTGTAAAACCTGCGATAAACTCGCTTCCAGTTGCTTTTTTTATCGCTGTAGTCGCCCAAAAAGTATTATTAACATCTTTAAATACTACAGTTTTGCTAGTAATTTTTGAACCCAAACCTTTTTCTATAACTGCGGCGAATTCTGCACGAGTTACTGGTTGATCTGGTCGAAAATATCCAGCAGGAAACGAACTAATTACTCCTTGTTGTTGCAATCCTAAAATATAAGGAGCCGCCCAATAATTACTGGGAATATCTCCTAATTTAATTACTTGCGGATTGTTAGCTATTGGTTTTGCTGGTGTTGGTTCAGATACAGCTTTTGGTTGCAATGGAATAACTGGATCTTTGGTTGTAGCTGTCTTTTCAACTCTGGTTGGAGATACTGGTATTGGTACGATCGCAACTCCCCCAACAACAGGTTGAGCAACTTCAGGAACTACACCTAACCGATTTTGATTTACATTTATTTGCGGATCAACAGGTACAACTCTATTTTCAGTTGTCGCATTAGTGCGTTCTCTAACCGCTTTCCTTTCCCGATCGACTGAACGATTCGCTAACCAAGGTAAAATTATTCTTGGTGTTAACAAAGAACTCCTTGGGTTAGACTCAACCTGAGCAGGTGTTGTACTTGTTAAATTCCAATTAATTGGCTTTCTACTTAAAGCCCAAAAGAAAATACTGCCGATCGCTAACAAGGCAACCAAGACAGCAACAAATTCATCAAACCCTAACGGCTCTTTTTTCGCTGATTGAGATTCTGGGCGGCGTGATTCTGTCATCTTGATTACCCTCTAAACGGCAACTTTGATTTAGATTAAACCACACTTGCTAATACTGGAACCGCATCTTTAGATTGATTTTGTGTAACAAAATGTTTTGCTAAAATTTCTGGCACTTCTGTAGCATCAATGCGACGATAAGCAGTTTTATCTGGCATCACAATATTTGGCCCAGCTTTACATTGTTTCATACAACCCGTGCCTTTAATCATTACGTCTTGTTCTAAATTGCGATCGCGCAACTCCTGGGCCAACGCCTGACTAATTTCCCTCGCCCCCCGCTTGCAGCAATCAGACTTCTGACAAACTAAAATACAAGCTGGCTTTTTCTTTGGCTGGAAAGCTTTTGCTTCTAAGGGAACTACTTGCCTTTGTACCCCCGCCTTCAGCTTAATTTTATAAGCTTTCAGCTTCACTGCACCCTTCTCTGTATCCAACTTCCGATCGCCACAAACTTCAATCCAATCACCAGGTAGCAAAACTTGTCCTAACCCAGCCCTTGCCTCTTTAGAAAGTTTAATCCAAGATTCGCCCTCTGCTGTCTCCAGTCGCAACAACTTAATCTTGTAATCATCCTCCAGTACAAAGCCCACAAACTGTCCTTGGACGCAAAACTCTGTTACTTGACAATTTTTTTTACCCATTTGCTTTAATTAACCTCTAACTTCCACAACAACACAATTGCTAACTAATGTCATTTCTTAATTATGACTTTAGCTCCCAGCAACGGTTCAACTCCGCGACTAACTCGCTACGAGGTGCTGTCAAATGCTTGATCACAGACCTCAATTGAATCGCCACTAACGGGCTATTTATTTCCACTTCTAAGCTGCCATTGCCGTTACAACAGCAGGGAATCTCTAAAGCTTGTAGTCGGCGGTAGACTTGCCAGCGATCGCTACGGCACACCGCCACTACCTGTGAATCTGTGGGATTGATACTCGATTGCTCCATTAGAGCTTCCAACCTAAATGAAATAAATTCTCAATATCGAAACCTGATTCTACTTATAACCTGTTTCAGCACTTTTGTCACCTAATTGACAGAAATTTTCAAATAATCTTTAAAGAATGGGAACAGAGTACTAGGGACTGGGGATTGGGGATTGGGGAAGCTTCATACAGTCTTTATAAAACGCGGAGCAAGCTAGCAATACTATCTACAGCATCGAGAGTGCGAATTTCCGCCAAAGCTTGACGGAAGTAGCCTTCTCGGACATCGTGAGTTACTACCACAATTTCCGCAAAATTTCCCCGGAAACCTGTTTGCACCACAGATTCCAAACTGACACCATGATTGCCGAAAGCAGTTCCCAAATGCCCTATAACACCAGGGTTGTCATTTGTCAAGAACCGAGCGTAAAAACGGGTAACGAGTTCTTCCATCGGGGCGATTTGGCAATAATGCTGATGGGTGCAAGCTAAGAGAGGATGTAACTTAGAGACTGGGGGGTGAACCTCTCCTGATATTTTGAGAATTGAGGCTATGTTGAGAATATCGGAAACTACGGCGCTAGCGGTTGGGCCTGCACCCGCACCTCTACCGTAGAACATGACTTGACCGATCGGATCGCCTTCCACGAAAATAGCATTGTAAACGCCGCTCACACTAGCCAAAGGATGGTCTTTGGGAACTAAAGTCGGATGAACCCTCACTTGTAGCTGTTCTGGTTCAGATGGTGCAACAG
>JBAVZX010000847.1:0-3670 GCA_049589015.1 Phormidium sp.
CAACAAAAAGCCCAAGAATTACAGTTAACTTTGCAACAATTACAACAAACTCAAGCCCAACTAATTCAAACCGAAAAAATGTCATCTTTAGGGCAATTAGTAGCAGGTGTTGCCCACGAAATTAATAACCCCGTTAACTTTATTTACGGTAACTTAGCCCACGCCGAACAATACACTTCTGAATTGCTCAACTTAGTTGAACTTTACCAAAAACACTATGCTCAACCTCCCGAAGAAATAGCCGAATCAATTGAAGAAATCGATTTAGAGTTCCTGATCGGTGACTTACCTAAATTATTAGGTTCCATGAAAATGGGTGCCGAACGTATTCGGCAAATTGTCTTAAGCTTACGCAATTTCTCCCGTTTAGACGAAGCAGAAATGAAAGATGTAGACATTCACGAAGGAATAGATAATACATTGCTAATTCTGCAAAATCGAATTAAAGTTAAAAGCGATCGCCCCGGAATAGAAATTATTAAACAATACAGCAAACTACCTTTAATAGAATGTTACGCCGGACAGTTAAATCAAGTATTTATGAACATCATTAACAACGCCGTTGATGCCTTGGAAATGCAACATTGGCAAAAAGATCAACAACCCTTACCTACAATCATCCTTCACACCCAACTTTCTGCTAATCAAACTCATGCGATCGTCTCCATTACAGATAACGGCCCAGGAATGTCTGAACAAGTGAAATCTCACTTATTCGATCCATTTTTTACTACTAAAGCAGTAGGAAAAGGCACAGGTTTAGGACTATCTATTAGTTACCAAATCATTGTCGAAAAACATCGCGGAACCCTAAAATGTGAATCCCAAATTAATCAAGGCTCAACCTTTATCATAGAAATCCCCATTCATCAAACCAACTAAATTTATAGTAACCAATCCCAGAAAAGGACTAAAGTCCTCACAACGAACAAAAAGGTTAGTTGTAGCGACTTCAGTCGTTTACTGCTACCAGTTTATAACTCACGGTAGAGGCTTTCCACTAGCAATTACCACTTTAGAGGCAGGATAGAAATTTCCCTCTCTACTAAGCTTAAAAAAGCGGTGATTAAGACGGTGTTAACCGCAATTTTTAGCTATTTGATTAGAGGAATAAGCTGATGTTCTTTCATAAAAAAGAAACAATTCAACCTGTAAATATCAACGAACCTAATCCTCGCTTCGCTCAACTACTTTTAGAGCAATTTGGTGGAGCAACTGGAGAATTAAGCGCCGCTTTACAATACTGGGTACAATCTTTTCACTGCGAAAATCCAGGGATTCGCGATATGTTACAAGATATCGCCATTGAAGAATTTAGTCACCTAGAAATGGTGGGTAAATTAATTGAAGGACATACTAAAAAAGTCGATCAAACAGAAGCTTATAAAAGCACATTGTTTGCCGTGCGCGGTATGGGTCCCCACTTTTTAGATAGTCAAGGAGTAGCTTGGACTGCGGCTTATATTAATGAAGGAGGCGACATTGTGCGCGACTTACGAGCAGACATTGCTGCGGAAGCTGGCGCTCGTCAAACTTACGAAGAATTGATTAAATTAGCACCTGATCAAGGTACTAAACAAACTTTGGTACACTTGCTAACTCGCGAAATTTCTCACACCAAAATGTTTATGGAAGCTTTGCAATCTTTAGGTAAGCTAACTGATCCTTTCTTTGGTAATATCCAGCCCGATCAAAGTGTCGATATCTACTACAATTTATCGCAAAACGGTAAGGACGAGCGTGGGCCTTGGAATTCTCAACCTAACTTCCGATATATTGCCGATCCATTGGCAGAAAAGCAATCATAACCCCTGACTACTAAAGACAGAAGTTTGGCGAGAGTTTCCCGCCAAACTTCTGTCTTTTGAGCCAACTCCTAAGTTTTGATTTTCTTTACTAAAAATATGTATAATACTAGAAATATTCGATCGCTAAACCTTGACCAAAATGCCGAAAACTTAAATTAGAAACACTTTATACAGAAAAATCACCAACCCCAAGATATTTATTAAAAAAGATATCTGAGCCAACGCTTCCCTTTAGGATTTCGCCCTTGCTATCTGCTTACTTACTTGTAACTCACGGAAGTAGTGACCCTCGTCCCCAAGCTGGGGCAGAGCAATTAGCTCAATTGCTTTGCCAAAAATTACGAGTGGAAATGCTCACCAAAACTCAGGAACTCACAGAAACCGAAACATTAACAAACTCATCTGTTAGTGTAGTTACTGTTAGAGAACCCTTGGTCGGTACAGCTTGTTTAGAACTAGCTCCTTTGCCATTGCATGAACAAATCGAACAGTTTGGAAAATATGCTTATTCAGTAGGTTTTAAGCATATCCAAATCTTGCCATTATTCCTGCTACCAGGAGTTCATGTTATGGAAGATATCCCCAAAGAAGTAACAAAAGCCAAGCAGAATTTGGGGGCAAAAATAACAATTGAAGTGCGACCTTATTTAGGATTGCATCCTCAAATTAGTCAATTGTTAACTACTAATTTGAATTCTTTTGCCGCCGAAGCTTGGATTTTATTATCTCACGGTAGCCGCCGTCCAGGTGGTAATTATCCAGTAGAAGCATTAGCAAATCAATTAGGAGCATTAGCAGCTTATTGGTCTTTACCACCAAGTTGGGAATCTCAAGCAAAAAGTTTACTAATTCAAGGGAAAAGACGTATTGGTATTTTGCCTTATTTCCTGTTTTCCGGGGGAATTACTGATGCGATCGCCAAATCAGTAAAACAAATTAAACAAGAGTATCCAGCGGTAAAATTTCATTTAGCTAAACCCTTGGCAGCCAACCCCGAATTAGCCGAATTAATCTTGCATTTAACTAAAGAATGACTCACAACACATTGGACATCACAGAAAAGAAAGAGAGGACAACATATTTGGGCAAAGTATATTTAGTCGGTGCAGGACCAGGAGATCCGGGTTTAATGACACTGAAAGGAAAAGCACTTTTACAATGTGCCGATGTGGTAATTTATGACGCACTTGTAAGTCCCTCAATTCTGGCAATGATCAACCCCCAAGCCGAAAAAATTGATGCCGGAAAAAGAATGGGTAGACACTCATTATTACAAGCAGAAACAACTAAATTATTAATCGAAAAAGCCCAAACTCACGCCATAATTGTCCGCCTCAAAGGTGGCGATCCTTTTGTGTTTGGTCGTGGTGGCGAAGAAATGGAAGACTTAATTAATGCTGGAGTTTCCGTAGAAGTAATTCCGGGAATAACATCAGGAATTGCCGCCCCAGCTTACGCTGGAATTCCATTAACTCATCGAAATTATAGCTCTTCCGTTACCTTTGTTACTGGTCATGAAAGCGCCGGAAAATATCGCCCGGAAATAAATTGGTCAGCGATCGCGCAAGGTTCCGAAACCATTGTAATTTACATGGGCGTACATAATTTAGCCCAAATTGTACCGCAATTACTAACAGCTGGATTAGCCGCCAATACACCCGTAGCGTTAATTCGTTGGGGTACTAGACCAGACCAAGAAGAATTAATTGGTACACTAGAAACAATCGTTGAACAAGTAGAAAAAACTCAATTCAGCGCCCCAGCGATCGCCGTAATTGGTTCCGTCGTCAACTTACATAGTATACTGTCAGTAGCACGCCCATCTATATAATCAAATTATGAATGTTAGTGGAATTACCTCA
>JBAVZX010000848.1:0-7347 GCA_049589015.1 Phormidium sp.
GTTCACCACCAAATTGTAGTTGTTGGCGGCGGAACGGCTGGAATTACAACGACTTCTTTACTTTTGAAAAGGAACAGATCTCTCGATATTGCGATCATCGAACCGTCAGATCAGCATTATTATCAACCAGGTTGGACACTCACCGGAGGAGGAGTATTTCAAATTGAGGATACCGTTAAGAATCAACAAGATGTTATTCCCAGAGGAAGTACTTGGATTAAAGATCGAGTTGTTAAATTAGATCCCGATCATCATGCCGTTATTACCCAAGGAGGGATTCAAGTTGAATATGATTATTTAATAGTCTGTCCAGGAATTCAGGTTGACTGGCATTTAATTAAAGGGCTTAAAGAAGCGATCGGTAAAGATGGCGTTACTAGTAACTATTCTCCTCGTTATGCACCATATACTTGGGAATTAATCCGTAATTTTTCCGGTGGAAATGCTTTGTTTACCTTTCCCAATACTCCAATTAAATGTGGAGGGGCACCGCAAAAAGTTATGTATATGGCAGATGACACTTTTCGCAGTAAATCAGGAATACGTCAGCGCACTAATGTTAAGTTTCTCACCCCAGGAAATCGGATGTTTGCGGTACCTGAATATTCAGCGCTGTTAGATAATGTTGTCAAAGAACGAGAAATTGAAGTTAAGTTTCGCCACAACCTCAAAGAAATTAAAGCAGAAACCAAAGCAGCAGTTTTCGACATTTATGATGATGATGGCAACATAATCGATGAAGTTATTTACAATTATGACATGATTCATGTCGCTCCCCCACAAAGCGCACCTGATTTTATTAAAAACAGTCCTTTAGCAGCACCAGATAATATTTATGGGTGGGTTGATGTAGATCATTACACATTACAGCACGATCAATATTCCAATGTATTTAGTTTAGGGGATGCTTCTTCTTTACCAACTTCTAAAACAGCTGCTTCTGCTCGTAAACAAGCTGTAGTTGTAGCAGAAAATTTATTAGCTTTAATTGGAGACAACCAATTAACTCATAAATATGATGGCTACACCTGCTGTCCTTTGATTACTGGTTATAACAAAACAATTATGGCAGAATTTGATGGTTATAATGCCAAACCTGTTTCTAGCTTTCCTTTAAATCCTGCTAAGGAGCGTTGGATTATGTGGAAAATGAAAACCACTGTTTTACCTTGGGTTTATTGGAATCGGATGCTTAAAGGAGAGCGATTTGAAGGCGATTACATCAAATTTATTCAATGGAAAAAGTAGGGGAGGGGAGGACTGAAGTCCTCACAACTAACTACTTTTACAATGAATTGGTTGGAATAAAAGGGTGAAAGATTTTTGCGAAACCTTTACCCTTTTCATATTTCTGCTGATTAATTAGTTTCATTGGTTATCTATTGCCGATCGCAGACGCAGAAAATCACTGTAAATGCAAATAAATCTAGGCAACTCCTTGCAGAACTTTGAGTTGTTGTAATTGCTCGTTTTGCTTCTCAAATTGGGATAACAAAGAATCACAAACTAAGTCACATAGTTCAAACAGGAAAGGATTGGCAATTTGGTAATAAACACTTACTCCTACCTGGGTACGAGTGACAATTCCCGCTTGTGCTAATAGCTTCAAATGTTTAGAAACATTAGCTTGTCCTAAGCCAGTTGCTTCCATAATTTGCGTAACATTTTTTTCTCCTGATTTTAGACAGCAAACAATTTGCAATCGACTGACTTCCGACAACACCTTGAAAAAGTCAGCTACGTATGCCAAGGTGACTGGAGAAAGTTTAGAAACTCTACAGTCTTGAGAGGGCTGTGTTAATGTTGGGGACTTATCCAAGGTTTTTTGGGGCATATAATTTGTAATTGAATCTAGAACTACATTTATAATATTACTAATTTATCATATAATTAAGCAACTTAGTTCAATAATTATCAGCAATTAATGACTTTGAACTATTTTATTAGCAAATCTCTTGAGAACTGATCGCGCCACGGCAATTTCTTGAGCGCTAAATTCTCCCAAAAGCAGTAGTCCTAGTATAATTAGTAACCCCAAAACCACAAGTTTGACAACTAGCAACCAACCCGGTGTTTCCCAGATTCTGGCTAACCCATAAACTAATCCACCGATCAGTAAATTACGCCCGAAAGAGAGCAATGAAGGAAAAATTTGCCAAAGGTAGTAAACAGCTAAAATAGTTGCTAACGCACCTAAACTAGAAACAGTAATTGTTACTACTGCTGCGCCTAAAGCACCAAATTTGGGAATCATCCATAAATCAGCTGCGATCGCTAATGGTACCATAGGTCCAGTGAGTGCGATCGTCCAATTCGGTTTACTGGCAGCAGTGAGAATAGCAGTTGTAATGGCAATGATTGCCATTGCTACTGCGGCAAAAATTAATATAGAAAATAAAGGAGCAGCAGGTAAAAAAGTAGTACTGAAAAGTAGTTTAATAATTTCCGAGGCGGCTCCAGCAGCTAAAGCTGAAAATGGCAATAATAGAAGCACTAAACGCATAGCATTTTTACTAAGTTCTTGGGCTTTTTTCAATTCACTTTCTCGCAAAAGACGGGTAAGAGTTGATAAAAGTAAAGGGACAAATGCCAGGGTAAATAATCCAGGAACTAGAGAAAGATTTTGCGCGGTTCCATAATAACCTGTCTCAGCCGCGGTTCCTCCTAACAACTTCAACATAAATAAATCTAGTTTGTCATAAAGGCGCAAACTGATAGCCATTAAAAATAATGGTACTGCATAACCCCAGAGGTTTTTTACGGGGAAAGGCGATCGCTTCAACAAAGGTGGACGCACATAAAACCGACAGATCAAAAACTCAATCAATACTCCACTTAAACTACCGATAATTGCCCCCCAAATCGATAATCCTGCCGCAACTAAAGCGATAGTTAATATCATCCTGACAATCCAACGAGTAGCAGTAGCGATCGCCCTTTCCGAAAACTTACCTAAACCAACTAAAACACTACGATGCACATAAGTAACACAAAAAATTGGTACTTCAAAAATCAGCAATCGCAAATAATTCTTCAGCTGAGGTTCACCCAAAGCATTTGCTACAGGATCAGCAACAAACCAAAGAATAGCAGCAGCAGAAAGACCCAAAAAAAGATGTAATTGCAATACCGTAGTCGCCACAGATTGCCAATCTTCAGTTTCTCCAATAAACTTAATCGTAGCGCGTGTAAAAGCCGAAGTAATACTCCAACCCACCCAAGAAACTAAAGTAGTTGCTAACAACAGCAAACCATAACTTTCTGGCCCTAACTGGCGGGTTAGAAAAGCCGCAGTTAAAAGTCCAGTAGGCAGCAATAACGCCTCTGCTAGAAATACCTGAATTGTTCCCGATGCCAAACGGCGAGACGGCGCAGAATTTTTACTAGACTCAGGGACACTTGACAAATTTCTATCCATAAACTGTCCTCTGCGTCTTTCGCGGTTTCACCAATTCAAAATATCTTAGGAATGTTCCCAATTAACCTCTACTTTGCCTGTTTCGGAAAGGAAATAATTAGGTCGAAGATAACTAATTATTAACCCAACAAAATATAGTAACAGCGAAGTTACGGCGATGAAAATAGCGATCGGTAAATTCAACAAATAGCGGGGTTGCTCGATCGTCAAATCAATCAATCGTTTTACCGTTACCATAACTTTGAATAACCCCAGTGCCAAAGTTACAAATAAATCCAAGATTGGCTGAAAAATTGTTTTCTCTTCTGTCCGTTTTAAACGGTAAATTTGCAAGGCATCATATCCATATAACAAGTATCGCCAATAAAAGTGTGCTTTACCATTAGGTGCAGCATGACAAGCACGGGATTTTGGTTGTTTCCAAATCGTTTCCCCTTGCTTAATCAAAGAATTAGCGTGAATTACACAATTACCTCGACAAACAGGCAGATTTACGGGAATCGGATATTTTAAGAGAAACGAATGACGAAAAGCTACATTATTACAGAAATAATAATCTGTTTTTTCTAGGGTGTTACTGCGAGAAAAGCGGGGGAAAATGTATGTTAGTGCGATCGCCAATCCATAGACACCTTTAGCCGAAGTTGTAGTTTCACCTGCCACCACATTAACATTATTGTCCTCCGCAAAAGGTGTTAGCAAATTTCGTAACCAATTTTGCTGATAAATACAATCAGAATCCGCTAAAATAATTACTTCTCCAGTTGTTAACGAAACGCCATTCATTTTAGCAGCATAGTAATCAAAATCTGCGGCAATCGTGCGGACAGTTAACCAGGGATATTTATGACAAAGACGTTCCATCATTTCTTGAGGAACATCTCCACTTTCCAGAATCAAAACTTCTTTTGCTAATTGAGGAGATAAATCTTGAGATGCGATCGAATCCAAAGAACGACATAATCCTTCTAGTTCGGCAGTCGCTAAGTTTTCGGTTTCAATTATGATCGAGAAGCTAGGCAATTTACTGTTTTCAAAAACTTGTGACATAGGTAATTGACAATGATTAAATGTTAACAATTTTTACTAGAGACTAAGAAGGAAAAGGATGAAAATTTCTTTTCCCCGATCGCTAGTCCCCAAGCTTCGACGTGAGCGCTCAGCCGAACGTCCCCAGAGCCCCATTCCTACTGGATCGCTGCTTTTGGGCGATCGCTATTTGAAGAACGCAGTACCGATGACAATCTTGTAGCAGCTTTTTGATCTTCAACAGTGAATTCTTCATGATAAGAACGCTCTGTATTAACTGTCCAAAGGTCGTGATTTTCGCCAAACAAATTGCGGACAGCTAACATTGCCGTTAACATTGAATGATCTTGGTTGTTGTAGCGGTGCATTCCGTTGCGTCCCACTGTTTGTAGGTTGTCAAAAGCTTCTAAGTAATCCTGAATCACTTGTAAATGTTGGCGATATTCACCATCATAAACAGGATAAGCTTTGCGCTGACGAATCACCACCCCATCTTCTACATCTCCTGCTTGTACACCTATTTTTAGGGCGATCGCTTCCTGACTAGCAAGTTTAATTAAATCTGGATCTGACATTTCCCACAAATCTTCGCCAACACTGCAAAAATATTCCATTCCTAAACAAGTTTTGCTAGGATCTGGAACCATTGCTGGACTCCAATTTTTGAAGTTTTGAATCCGGCCAACTTTGAATTCTGGACTGTGAACATAAATCCAATTATCAGGAAACAACTTTTCTCGATTAATAATCAGCGACACAATCAGAAAATCTCGATATTTCAGGCTTTGTGCTGCTTGCAAAACTTCTTTTGGTGGTAAGGGATCGAGACAACGTAGCAAGGCAGACACAGGCATAGTAGAAATGAAGTGATTGGCGTTTAATTCCAAAGTGCGATCGCCTTGACGCGCAATCACTCGTTTAATTCGCATTCCCACTCGTTCGATCCGAGTCACACTAGTATTTAAATGAACTGGAATTCCATGTGCTGCTAACTTTTCTTGGCAGCGTTCCCACATCATTCCCGGCCCTAAAATTGGATAATCAAATTCCTTGATTAAACTTTTGGCATTTTGAAAACCAAATAAAGCATTAATTACTGCACCTTTAAGCGACATTCCTTGAATGCGTTGCGCCGCCCAATCTGCACGAATTTTACTACAAGGAATTCCCCAAACTTTTTCTGTGTAAGTTTTAAAGAACATTTTATATAGGCGTTCTCCAAAGCGTTCTGTCACCCATTCTTCAAAAGTTTCTGCTTCTTGTCCAGGATTCAGCTTAACTTTGACCCTTGCTTGTAAATAACTCATTAAAATCAAGGCACTGGGCGTAACTCCCAAGTTAGATAAAGTGTTGATTAAAGACAGAGGATAATTGTAGAACTTTCCCTGATAGTAAATTCGTGAGAGTCGGGGAACTTTAATAAACTCTTTCCCCAAAATCTCCTGCCAGAAATGGTGTACTTCATCGACCTTAGTGAAAAATCGATGTCCGCCAATATCAAAACGATAACCTTTATAGGTTTCTGTACGAGAAATGCCACCGACTTTATCTGCTTGTTCTAGGACGATCGAACGAGTTCCTCGCTTCATCAACTCATAAGCTGCCGTCAAGCCAGCAGGCCCAGCACCAATAACTATAACGGGACTATGTTCCACTACTCACTCCACAATTAGACTGCTTAAGATAGCGATTAAACCACGAAAAAGGAACTTTTAACACAAGAATAGGCAAGGCTTCCAGCTATTGATTCTTTTAGCTTTTCCCTAGTTTTGGTTTTCCGTTTCCTTCCTCCTGAATTTAATGTATTTTCAGCTTATGGTACAGGTGATAGCGAATTGTGCCAATCACAAATGCTAAACCCCCATAAAAGAAATACAACCAATGCCAGGGAATTACCCCAAATGTGAATAGTATGCCTCGTTTTTCCCGAAAAAAGCGATACACAGGTAAATTCAGCAGCAACAGGGCAAGACTAATTCCCAGACCAGTTAACCACAAGATTGACCACCACCAGCCCCCAATCAGGCAAATTACCAGCAGGTAGGTCAAAATTAAACTCCAGCGGCTAGAATACTTTAAATTGAGGTCATTGGAGAATTGGCGATCGCGCCAAAGCAGTTCAGTCCAAGGAATCGCCCGGTAAAAAATATCTGCCCGTAACAAAGAACCAACGCGCCAACACTTCAAATGTTTTACCTGAACAGTTCTATCTAGCTTAATTTGGTACCCGACCCGATTCAATCGATACCCTAACTCAATGTCTTCCACAGAGGGGTAGCGATAGCGTTCATCAAATCCACTTACTGCCCAAAATGCTTCCCTTCGCACTGCGCCACAAGCACCCCAAAAAGTTGATGCTTGTTCAGATGACATTTGATGGGTGTAGTGATGAAATAAGTTTTTATATTGGGAGAGAAAGTTAGATGCTCCTGGGCTATCATCATAAGAGCCAATCAGAGCATCAAGACTAGGACAATCGCCAAAAGCAGCAATTAATTGATTGATAGTTTCTACAGTTACCGTTACATCCGCATCAATAAAAAATAAAATATTCCCTTTAGCAATTTCTGCTCCTTTGTTTCTAGCACGAGCAGGGCCTCCAGCAGAGGGAAAAGTAATCACCTGAGCACCAAACTCTGCTGCTAATTTTCCCGAATCATCTGTTGAACCATCATCAACTACAATAATCTCGAATAGTTTCTCAGCTACTGCACTCACACTCTGCAAACATCGGCGAAAGTTGTCACCACCATTAAGTACTGGAACAATTAGAGAAATTGTTAGCTTAGATGTGGCTAACTCACTGGAATCTAACAAATTTTGATTGCTGAACTTCTTCTGTGAAAAAGATTGCATAGTATTAAGTGAAATTGCAGGGATTTGAGCGATCGTTCTTTCGG
>JBAVZX010000849.1:0-5704 GCA_049589015.1 Phormidium sp.
GCCGCTACAATTACAATTCTGGGATTATTAGCTAATCCGAGTTTATCTCAAACTGACATCAATGCCGAACTAAATGCCGAACTCAAACAAGCAATTTGCACTCAACAATGGCGAAAAGCCATTAACATTTTAAATCGCATGAGAGCTAGAGTACCACAAATGGAAAGTCAGCTAATTAGTTATCGCCGCCAAATTCAAACTTTAGCTAACTCTAGAGCGAGAATTCAACAAAATTGGCCTCCCCCATATTGTACTGCTACTGCTACAAATACTCTAGCACCTACAACCCAAACTACTCCTACTCCCCCGCCAACAATACCAGCAACAACACCAACAATTTCCGCAGTTAAAGGCGAGGTTGCTGTTAATGAAATTAGCAGTGTATTTCGGGGTAGAACTGTGCGGGGTACAGTGGTAAATAATACTAATAATCCAGTGACAAATGTCAAGGTTAATTTTGCAATTGTTCGTAATACTACGCCTGATGGAGAACCTAGTGAAGAACGGGTAATTGAAACAGGTTCGCGGGAAATTCCTGGTACTATTGCACCTGGAGGATCAATTAATTTTGAGGGTAGTGTGAATCAAAGAATTAGGGGTGATGCGAAGGTGGTTTCTGTAGAATGGAAAAATACAATTGATGGTTCGGAAGGTTCAAATCCGCCGAAAGAAAAAGCACAGTAAATAGCCTATTTTTTGGGGGAATGGCTACAGTAATTCTTAAAGCTAAATTTTTTTGAACCGCAGAGACGCAGAGGACGCAGAGGGAAGAAAAGGAGGGGTTTTAGAGTTAAAATATTATTGTTAGATTAAGCGGCGAATTTTAGCGGCTATCAGAGGCGAAAGTGTTAATATGATCATGCCAATTGGTAAAAGTCCGCCTTTGATTAGATTGTAATCTGAGGCGATTCTTTCCCAGGAATAACCTGCTACAAAAAGTCCGAATGTTACCTCGAAAGTTAGCATTAATAAAAGCCAAAGCAAACCGATACTTAACAAGTGAAAGATGCTTTTTGCACCAATCCATTTAATGAAAATAATGGCAATTGTCAGAATAATCGCTGCACCTGTGAAAACTCCGATTTGTCTGGAGTGGAAATCACCGACGTAGGGTACAAGCAGCAGGGTGCGTGCGATTCCATGTGCGATTTCAGCACAGACAATAATTACCCAAACTACAAGGCTTTTTAAAAGTATCATTGGGTTTCAACCTCTGATCATTTTGGATCTAAAACTTTTCCACCAGTCATTAAATAACCAACTTGTTCTACAGTGGCGGTAGTTGCGTCTAGGATATCAACGAATTTACCTTCATACATTACCGCAATGCGATCGCTAACCGCCATCACTTCTTCTAATTCAGTAGAAATATACAAAATTGCTGCACCTCTTTCCCTTTCTGCTAACAATTTTTGCTGTACATATTCTGTCGCACCTACATCTAATCCTCTGGTAGGTTGCATGGCAATTATTAAATCAGGATCTCCCGAAAGTTCCCGCGCCAAAACTACTTTTTGTTGATTTCCTCCAGAAAGTTGACTAACTTTAATTGCGGGATTTTCGGCGCGAATGTCAAAGTTTTGTATTGCTGCATTTGCACGATCGTTAATTACCTGATACTGTAATAACCAACGACGACAAAAAGGGAGAAAATTAAAGGCTTTGAGAATCAAATTTTTGGCAATGCTAAATCCCATTACTAAACCCATTTTTTGCCGATCTTCGGGAATGTAAGCAATACTTTTTTTGATTGTTTTTTTGCTAATTGTTCCACCGGAAATTTGGCGTAAATTGGCGATCGCATCTGCTAATTCTCGTTGTCCATTTCCATCTACTCCCGCTATTCCTAAAATCTCCCCAGAATGCAATTGAAAAGAGAGATTTTTTACCACAAATAAATCCCTTTCATCTCTCACCTGTAAATTCTGCACTTCTAACACTACATCTCCAGAAGAATGAGGAGATTTATCTAATTGAAATAATACTTCTCTCCCTACCATTAATCTGGCTAATTCCTGGGAGTTTGTCTCTTTAATTTGTAAATTTGCTACTACTTTTCCTCGTTGCAAAACTGTTACTGTGTCGCAGAGGTTCATCACTTCTTCTAATTTGTGACTAATGAAGATGATTGTGCGATCGCGATCGGCTAATTCTCGTAAAATTCTCGCTAAATTTTTCACCTCTGGCGGTGTTAATACCGCCGTTGGTTCATCTAAAATTAATAATTTTGCTTGGCGATAAAGTGCTTTTAAAATTTCTACTCTTTGCTGTATCCCTACAGGTAAATCTCCCACTTTCGCCAAAGGATCAACATCTAAATTAAATGATTTAGCTAATTGGGAAATTTCCTGGCTTTTCTCTGACAAATTCAACCGCAAATCTAACTTAGTCCCCAGAATAATATTTTCGGTGACAGTTAGTTGCGGTACTAACATAAAATGTTGGTGAATCATGCCAATTCCCCGCTGAATTGCCATCGCAGGTGAGGAAATTTCCACAGGTTTATTTTCTAAATAAATTTCTCCTACGTCTGGTTGATAAAGTCCACAAAGGATGTTCATTAATGTAGTTTTACCTGCGCCATTTTCCCCTAATAAAGCGTGAATACTACCACGATTAACCGTTAAGTTAATATTGTCATTAGCAATGAAATTGCCAAAGCTTTTAGTAATACCTTCCAGTCGCAAGTAAGTCATTTTTTTGCTGATAATTAGCTTATTAAACCGCAGAGACGCAGAGGACACAGAGAGAAGAAAGAGAGAAATTTTCTCTCGTCTCTCGTTACCAGGTTCAACCTGGTAATGAGATCTGGGAGGTTCTACCTCCCCTACTGCAAGATCTAATACTATGCTTGCTTTACACAGCGAGTACTTTTCCCATTTTCTTGACAAGGTTCAAACATTACCTTTTTGGCTAAAATTGCCTGTTTTGTTTGCAATGCTTTTTGTTGTAAGTCTTGGGGAACAATCTCACTAAAGTTTCCTAAATACAAAATTTCTGGTCTTTCTAAACCAATTGTATAAACTTCACCTTTCAGATTATTTTTTGCGGCTAAATCAGCTAAATACGCAATGGCTAAATCAATTCTTTTTACCGCACTAGTTAATACTGCTTTTGGTGCTATATTTAGTTGATCGGTGGTATTTCCAAAAGCAAAAACTCCTTTTTCCGCAGCTGTTTGTAAAACTGCTGGTGAAGCATTATCTAACCACTGATAAATTACATCAACTCCTGATGAAATTAAAGCTAAAGATGCTTCTTTTGCTTTCGCTGCATCATTCCAATCACCTGTGTAACTTGGTGTTATTTGAATATTCGGTTTAACTGATTTAGCACCTAACTGAAATCCGCGTAATTCTTCATCGGTTGCTTGAAAAGATTGTGCTGCTAAATATGCGAGTTTATTTGATTTTGTCATATTAGCGCCAATGATGCCGCAAATATAACTTGCTTGTAAATGATCGATTCGCAAAGATGCCATATTTGCACCTTGTACTGCACCATTTACACCGACAAAAAATGTTTTGGGAAATTGGGGTGCTACTTGTTGAATTGCTGCATCAAATTGTCCGCCATGAGCAAATACTAAATTGTAGCCACGCCTAGCAAAATCTGATATAGCTTCTGTTTGATCTGCTTGTGATACTTTTTCGACGAAAGCTGTTTCTACTCCTAATTGATTTTTCGCAGTATTCAACCCTTCAAAACCAGCTTGATTCCAGGCTTTATCAGTGGTAATTCCAGGTAAAACCATCGCTATTTTGAAGGCTTTTGCATCAGTAACAGCAGTGGTATTGGTAGTTGGACTACCTGCTGTTGGTGGAGTAGAATTGGGATTGTTACCGCAAGCTTTTAGTAATAAACTAGTGCCAAAAGCAGCGGAAGCGTAATAGATAAATTGTCGTCTGGGAAGTTTTTGAGTCATATTGCGATCGCCTTATTTACCAACTTTAAAGACTACATTAGTTATACTGGTAAATCTTTCTGTAAAATCAGATCGTATTCTGAGCTACATTAACAATATCATCTATTTAGTTAAAACAATGAGCCAATCACTAGTTTTAAAACAAATCCCCGTACAATCAATTACTGTAGAAAATTTTCGTCTTTTCGGACAAGTGATTTTTCCCAGTCAAGATGGCAAAGGTTTCGATACCGAGGACGCACAGTTAAATTTAGAAAATGGCACTCCTCGATTTTATATTATGCACTTAACTCACAAAGGACGCAAATTTCATAAAATTACTCGTCATGTCCAATGCACCCAATGTCTTGGTTCTTTAGCAGGAAAAGATTGGTTAATCGCGGTTGCTCCTCCTAAGAATAACATTGATCAACCAGTAATAGAAGAAATTGCCGCTTTTCGCATTCCCGGAAATTGTTTTATTAAATTAGAAGTAGGAACTTGGCACGCTGGGCCATATTTTGACCATGAATTTGTAGACTTTTATAACTTAGAACTTGCTGATACAAATGTAGTCGATCATTTTACTCATGACTTTTCCCAAAGTCATCAATTAGAATTTGAGTTTATATGCCAGATCTAGAGATCCCCGACTTCTCCAAGAAGTCGGGGATCTGTAATTATCTTAATCTTCCTTTTCCATTACTTCGCCATCAACTATTTTATAACCCCAACTAGAGTTTTTGTTTGCCAGATTTCTCGCTGCATCATACTCACCCAAGCGACAAAGTTCTGCTAATAGTTGATATCCTTCTTCCCTTTGTTTTTGCTGTTTTTGCTGATGCAAAGTCTTTCTTTCTTTGGGTGAAATAGGCTTTCTTCCGAAACTAAAACCATCAATTCTATTAATTCTTTCCATATTTTCCAGTTTAAAAAGGAGTAATGTCTACCACTTCCCCATCAATAATGGCATAACCCCATTCTGGATTTTCCGCAATTTGCTTTTCTACTAAAGTTCGACCCATTGGAGTTTGATAAGCTGCTTGTAAAGCTTCTATTCTCGGAGGATTCTTACTTAAATGCTGGTTTTTATCTTCTACATTTTCGTTATTTTCATTAAGTTCCGTAAGTGCTTGGTAATTAGATGAATTTAAAGAAAATTGCGGTGATAATGCTGATAACTTTTGCATGACACTTTCTTTAGTGACAGTAGGTTTATCTCTAAAAGATGGTGGTAAATAAGGGTTTTGGATGCCTGATTTTTTGGCTTTAATTGCTTCGTCAGCAATGCGATCGCACTTTCGCAAAAAACCCTCCCACAAATCTTTACCCAACACCGGATTTCGCAAATCAGAACGCGCTTTAGATACCGCAACTTCTAAAGGTTCACCTTTTTGGACATAATATTGTATCCGTTCCTCTTCAAAAGCAGGATAAGCTATTCCCGTTTCAATTTCCCAATCTCGCTTAACTTTTTGACTTTCTCCTAACGGAATTCCTTGCATAAATTCATCCCAAAACGGCGAAACTATACCTTTAGTTATGCCATCTATTGTTTTAAATACCCATTCTGAAGGATTGTAAAAGCCTTTTTCTTTAGCATATTCTAATAAAGCTTTTTGAAATTCGGCAAATTGTTCAGGAGTTTGCCAAGGGCCACTAAATTGATAATTTGGTGTAACTTTTATCGCAATTGGTTGACGTTGCCAAGGTACATTTTGCTCATTTTTAATCACTGGATTTGCCGGAATTACTTCTAAATTATTGCTCACAGTTTCCTCAGCACAATTACTCTTTAAC
>JBAVZX010000850.1:0-4794 GCA_049589015.1 Phormidium sp.
AAGACTAAATACATAATATACAAACGCTTTCAGACAATTTTAATGGACTTGAGCTATTAGCCCGGAAATTGATTTCCGGGCGAGCTCGCATCGCAATTGCTATAATGAAAATGCCTAACAAGTGAAAAATAATTTCTTCTCTATCTAAAATAAATGCCAAACGAAGAAGACACCAATCAAGGTAAAAGTTCAATCTCAAAAGCTTCATCTTATGAGGAAATAGGAGAGTTTTGGGATGAACATAGTTTAGATGAATATTGGGATCAGACTTATCCAGTTGAATTTACAATTAACCTTGGTGCTAAATCTAAGGTGATATATTACGGAATTGATAAAAGTTTGGCTGAAAAAATTCATTCAGTTGCCGAAAGTCGAGGTATATCTGCGGAAAATCTTCTAAGTTTGTGGGTGCAGGAGAAGTTGCAAGAGGAAATGGTTTGAAGAGGCGGGAAAATTGGCGATCAAATTATTTAAATACTGACATGAACATGAAATCAAGCAACATAAAATCTTTTTCGGTGTACGGACTTTTCGGAACAAATGACGTACATATTCCTTTTGATGAAAATATTAAAATTTTGATTGGCGAAAATGGACTTGGCAAAACCCAGGTCTTAAATATGTTTTATTATACGCTTTGTAAGAAATTTGAAAAACTAATTGATTACTGCTTTGATAAGCTAGAGTTAGAGTTTGTTGATGGCGAGACTATTTCAATCAGTAAAAACGAAATTAAACAGACATTATCAAAACATCCTATTGCCAGGAGATTAATCAATGAAGAAGCATTTGCCAGTAAAAATTTTTCTAGTTACCAAGTAAGACAAGCTTTAGAATATCTACCATTTTCAGCCGCCCTAATCTTAGAAGATTTACAAGCATTACCTGATGAAAATAAAGAAAATTTCTCAGAGAATTTACAAAAGTGCATAAAAACAATCACAGAAAGACTGAATCAGAATGAAATTTTGTATTTTCCTACTTATAGAAGAGTTGAAGAAGATTTAAAAAATCTTGGTTATGATGAAGAGGAATTTCACAAAGAAGATAATAGGCTAATTCATTTTGGAATGGCTGATGTAAGGAAACGTTTTGATCAAATTGAAAATAAAATCGATCAGCTTATAAAGGAAGGTTTTTCTAAAATTTCCGGTGAAATTCTAAGTCAACTAGTTAAGGGATTTCCAGGTACAAATACAAGCATTTTGAGCCGAATTGACCAAAATGATATTGAAATTATTTTAGCGAGAGTAGGTGAGCAACTTTCTGAGGCAGATAAAAACGAAATAAGAAATATTGTGGTAAATCAAGAAGTAAAAAATGACTCGCTTTTATATTTTTTACAAAAGTTGATTGAAATTTATGAGAAACAGAAACAGTTAGACAACTTTATTAAAGTATATAGAAATATTTGTAATAAGTACCTGATCGACAAACAAGTATTTTATGATGAAAGTGGGATTAGAATTTTTGTCAAATCTGACTTATCGGGTGAAGAAATACAATTAAGTAAACTTTCATCTGGGGAAAAGCAAATAATATCGATTTTTTCAAAAATTTACTTAGCTGAGGATAAACAGAGGTTTATCGTACTTTTTGATGAACCAGAATTATCATTAAGTATGATTTGGCAAAGGCAATTACTACCTGATATACTCAACTCAAATAAATGTGATTTTCTATTAGCTGTCACTCATTCACCTTTCATTTTTGATAATGAGTTAGATCGGTATGCTGTTGGCTTGAATGAATATGTTAAACCTGCAAAAACTCTTACTGCCGAATGTCATACATAGATGAACTTAGAAAAAGCCGTGATAAAGCCCAAGTTGCTTATCAAGAATTTGCTCTTCATACCAGAAAACATAAGGATGGTTTGTTTTGTTTTTTTGAAGGCAAAGACAATGCTTATTATGTTCCACGAATCAAGCAGTTTGTAGAAAATTATCACCCAATTAGATGTGGGGGTAGGGAAAGAGTATTGGAAGTTTACAATCTGATTAAAAATCATCGGGAATATGATAAGTACAAAAAGGCATTTTTCATAGATAGGGATTTTAATAGTGCTTTACCAAATCATAATCCGCCAATTTTTGAAACACCTTGTTATTCTATTGAAAACCTATATGTTTCAGTAGATGTATTTAAGGAAATTCTGAAAAATGAATTTCCCTTATCAGAAGTGAGTGATGAAGCTTATGAAGTTTGCTTAATGCTTTTCATTGAAAGACAGCAAGAGTTTCATTTGGCAGTTAAGCTGTTAAATGCTTGGTATGCTTGTTTGATAGAAATAAGAAATTCCACAGGCAGAAAAACTGGGGTAAGTTTAGAGGATAAGTTACCCAAAGGCTTTATAGAGATTACGTTAGATTCAGTTTCATCAAAATATGATTGGGAAAAAATCAAACAGACTTTCCCAAATGCTACAGAGGTGAGAAAGGAATTGCTAGATCAAAAACTTGTTGATTTCTCAAACTGTGAACAACATAAAGTGTTTAGAGGTAAGTATGAAATGGAATTTTTACTCATGCTTATTCAATTGATTTTACAGGATTCAAATACATCACAAAAATATTTAAAACAGAAGATAAAGTTTGTTTTTGGAGAAAAGATAAGTAACGAGCAAGCAATAAATATATTTTCAGGATATGCAGAGACACCTGAAAGCCTGATTGAATATTTAAAGCAAGTGACGGGTACTGAATAAATAACTAAGTTTTTGTGAGGTTTTGAAATGCCCCCACCTGGGTTGCCGGGTGGGGGTTAACAGAGCAATTAAGAAGGTCAAGTCATAAAGTTTAATATAATTGTAATTATTAGCCTTAAAGGTAAATTCCATTAATGTACAATGCTTTGTATGTAGCTAATTACTTAATTGCGCTTGCTTCTCCTGAATAAGAAGATTTCATTAATAATCAGAAACTTCAGAAGTTGCTCTACTATGCTGAGGATTTCTATTTGGCTCTATTTGGAGGGTTAATCTATGTTTAGTCTGGATTTAGTTTGGAACAAACCTGCTAAAGATTATAAATTCGTAACCGATCATATATTAAGGGTTCGGATTAATCCAAGTTCAGATCAGCAATTCAGTTTACCTTTAAGGATGGCGATCGCACTTGATACCAGTTCCTCAATGAAAGGAGAAAAACTCTCAGCAGCTAAACAAGCTTGTCATTCAGTTGTTGCTCAATTACGTGACCAAGATAGATTAGAATTAGCGAGTTTTGCAACAGAAGTAAAGCCTTTATTACAATCTTTATCAGGCAATTTAAACGCCAGAGAATCCGCGAATCAAGCTATTAGTAAATTGGAAGCATCAGGTGTGACTCGCATGGATATGGCGTTAGATTGGATTCAAAATGCTTTACCCCAAGAATCCGGTGTAATTCGCATTGCCATTCTAGTTACCGATGGTCATGCAACGACACCTGAAGGTTCTCTTTTAGAAGATATTAATCCTTTACTGGAACAAGCAGAAAAACTTAGCAATGATGGAATTTACTTATATACTGTTGCTCTAGGAAATGCCGATAATTTTAATACAGAATTTCTCCAGACTTTAAGCAATCGCGGACAAGGTACATTTGTTTATGCTCCCACAACTGAGCAATTAGAACCTCTAATTAAAGAAAGACTAATCGCCAGTCAAGCTATTGCAATTGATGAAGCACAGATTAAATTAACAACCAAATTAAATTCTGTAAAACTCAAAGGTTTCTGTCGTTTTCAACCAGATTATCTGCTTTTAGAAGAAGCTGCGAGTGGTTGTCTAAATATTGGAGCAATTCGCACTGATACCCCAACAGATTTGCTGATTAAAGTTGAAGTTCCTGGTGGGACTAAAAATGCACTAGGCAATCAAGATGTGATAGAAGTTGAACTCACCGCTAACGATTTACCGAATGAAGTTAGAGCAACAGCACCCCTGTTATTTACAGACTCTTATAGTCAAGCTGAACAGGTGAATAAATCTGTAGAAGCAGATCGAATTAACTGGGAAATTAAAATTCTAGTCAATGATTTACTACATCTTAGCTCTGAAGATAAAGTCAGTGAGGACTTACTGAACACAATTAGATTTAATGCGGAAAAAATTGGTTGGCAAGAAATCGCTACTTTAATGGATAAACTTCAGGCAGATTTAAAAGAAACAGGTCAACTTAATCGCACTCGTGTAACAACAACATTGGTAACAGCTAATCAGTCATTAAATCCTAAAACCTAACAAACAATGACAGAATCGCCAGCTAATTTCTTAGAGTTAAGTTATGAAACGATTACCCATAAAGGAACTTTCAAGGATAGAAACGAGGACAGATATCTTCTGCAACAATGGCAAGATCAATCAGCACTTCTGGCGGTTCTTGCTGATGGAATGGGTGGATACAAAGGAGGGGAAATAGCCGCTCAAATTGCCATTGATACATTTAAAGAAATTCTCAATCAACCTCTACCCAAAGAACCTCTAAATCGCTACAAATTACTCAGGAATTGTTTTGTAACTGCCGATCAAAGGATTGAATCCGAAATTTTAGAAAACTTAAAAGCCGGAAATTTCCAGCTTAAAAATATGGGGTCCACTCTCGTAGCAGCAATTATCACCCCAACAGAATGTTTACATCTTCATGCGGGAGACTGTCGATTTTATCACTTTGGTTCAGATAATTCTATCTATGTTACAGAGGATCATTCGATAATTCAGTTACTTCTAAAAGCTGGAAAAATTACCCCAAAAGAAGCTAAGATCCATCGAATGCGAGGCGTTGTTACTTCTTGTTTAGGAGGTGAAAGTAA
>JBAVZX010000851.1:0-2642 GCA_049589015.1 Phormidium sp.
AGTTAAGACAGAAAACGACATCAGAAAAGGATTTGTTTATAAGCGTGTTCCTCATATTACATTAGGAGCGATCGCGAACAACCCAGAAATTGATACAATTCACGCCAAATGGCAGCTACAATTAGAACCCCTTCACACCCAATTAAACCAGTTACTCAAAAAGTCCTGGGAAGAATGGGAAATCCCCAGAGAAGCCGAGGCAAAATGGTCTGATAAAGCCAAGGAATTACTCGCTAAATGGTGGCAACTCAGACAACAACGGCAAAAAGAAATTGACGAATCTATCGCCCGTAATGCCGATACAGAATTACTTTATGATCAACCTTATGAGGATAATAAACGGATTCGGGTAACTGGCCCGTTTACTGTTGAGAGTCTGTCACCTCACCGGATACTATCTACGGATGAAGAACGCCCGACATCAGAACAGGAAGGGATTACCCAAGCCTCAGATCAATTTGAAGTTAGAATTATTGAAAACCTGAAAAAAGCCGGAATTCAAAACACCTTTAAAAAAGAACGTCTTAAGTTTGAAAATTTAGAATATTTAGAATCCCATGCGGGTACTTATATTCATGCTGTAGGCGAGTACGCAGAAAGCGATGAAACCATCAAACGAGTCGCTGTTCACATTGGGCCAGAATACGGCACAGTTGGTGTTGATGATATCAAAGAAGCGGCTAAGGAAGCGGTTAAAGGTTTTAGTTATGATGTATTAATTATTTGTGGTTTTGCCTTTGAACCAAATATTAATGAAGAAGCTAAACGCTATGGCAAACTGCAAGTTTTAATTACGCGGATGAATCCTGATTTATTACTCGGTGATGAACTCCTCAAAAAAACCGGGGCAGCTAATTTATTTATGGTATTTGGAGAGCCAGATATTGAGTTAAAACGGGAAAATGGTCAGTTAGTAGTCTCCTTGAAAGGATTAGATATTTACGATCCGACTACAGGCGAAATTCGCAGTAGCTCCCCTGATGATATTGCTTGTTGGTTTATTGACACCGACTACGATGAGGAAAGTTTTTTTGTCCGTCATGCTTATTTTACAGGGGCTAACCAACCTTATGAAAAATTAAAACGGGCGCTAAAAGCAGAGATTGACGAAGATGCTTGGAGTCAGATTTACTCAACTAGCAGCCGTCCTTTTGATCCACCTAAAGGCAAGAATGGCAAACCAGGAAAGATTGCGATTAAGGTTATTAACCACTACGGAGATGAAGTGTTGAAAGTGTACGAAATTTAAGTTAACTGGTTTGCTAAACGCTGATTAATTTGATCTAACCACACGGGAATCACAGGCTCACCAGATTTTAAGGAAGCGATCGCTTTCTCCAGATCAAACTCTACCAGTTGGAGCGATCGCTCTTGCTGATCCCACCACAACATAAACCGCCCTTGCGAAGCCGGATTAGTAAACTCTGGCTGCTTTTCCTGCAACTGCTTCAAAGTCGTCGCCGCCGTTTCAAAACTCAACCCCGCAGACAAACAATATTCCATCGCCGCCAACGTGGAATAATTAGGTGACAGGTAAGGAAGGTGATTTGCTGAAACCCTTGATTTTACAAAGCCCGTGACGAGGATTGAACTCGTGACCTCACCCTTACCAAGGGTGTGCTCTACCACTGAGCTACACGGGCATCGTGGAAGGTGGGCCGAGCTGGATTTGAACCAGCGTAGGCATAGCCAGCGGATTTACAGTCCGCCCCCATTAACCACTCGGGCATCGACCCGTTTGATCCACGATTACTAATAATAGCACTCAATTTTTGGGTTGGCAAGGGGTTTGCGGAAGATTTTTTTTGTGTTGATTCCCTGACAAAGACGAGTCTGGTTTAAATGCGTGACAACTTACTTTTACCGAGACTGACTCTGGGGGGAATGTCACTTTCATCGTAAATTTCTCCCACCAACTCTTCGAGGATATCCTCCAAGGTAATTAAACCCACAGTTCCCCCGTACTCATCGACGACAATAGCCAAATGTAAGCGCGACTGTAACATCTCCTTGAGTAAGCTGGGGACTCGCTTAGTTTCTGGAACATAGAAAGGAGAGTCCATTGCTTCTGTCACCAGCGCTTGAGAGCAATCCTTTGTTTGACAATTGTTGAGATATTGCAATGCGCGTTTCAGGTGAACTACTCCGACAATTTCATCTTTGGAATCTTCCTGTACTGGAATGCGAGAAAAACCTGTTTCTAAGCAAAGAGTCACCAAATTTTCTAAAGTTGCTTCGTGGGAGATTGTTCTCATCTCAATTCTAGGTTTTACTACATCACGGGCGCTGAGATTATCCAGTGTTAAAGCTTTAGTTAATAACTGATGTTTATCTAAATCCAAGTAACCTTTACCACCCAAAACTTCAATCATCAATTGCAAATCTCTTAAAGATTCTCCTTCGGGAACATTACCTCTTTCAAACAGGCGAATTACACTTTGGGCGATGTTTTGAAAGAGAAAAATTACTGGGGACAAGGGAATTGAGAGCCAGTAAACGGGACGGACAGTTAGCCTAAAAATTGGCATAACATGAGTAATTGCCAAAGATTTAGGTGTTACTTCGCCAAAAATTAGCACTAGAAAGGTAACAACAGCTGTGGCAACTCCTATCCCTGCATTACCCAACCAAAAGGCAAAGAG
>JBAVZX010000852.1:0-30496 GCA_049589015.1 Phormidium sp.
GGAGAGCAGGTAAAGTTATGAGTTTTGAGTTTAATTCATAAGTCATAACTTTCTTCTGCTTCTCCCTTTTTCAGCTACTCTTGGGGTGCTATTGCATATTCGGATTCGATAGCAGCTTCTCCTGAAACTGGCGTACCGAAAGGTACAATCAAGACTGGTGCCAAGGGTGAAGCTAATAGCATTCGCAAATCTGACGTTGTAACTGCTTTCATTGTATCGATTAAATAACGAATATCTAACTTTACTCGCAAGTTATCACCATCAATCTTAGCAGCAATTATTTCTTGACCAGAACTAACTGCATTAGTAATTGAAGCTCGAATTTGTTGCTGTTGGGAATCAAATTCTAACCCTACCGTAACATGGGATTTATCACTGTGAGTTGCTAATCTTTCCAATGCCCTAACTAAAGCTAATCTCTCCACTATTATTTGATACTTCAACTCACCTCTGTAGGGGTCAACAATTTGGTTACATGGTGGGTAATTCCCTTCTAACAACTGGGTTGTCATTTGCCAATTTTGACAACGAAAAGCTACATACTTTGCTGCCTGCTCTGCCGAACCATCGTAGTAGATAGCAACGCGCTCTGTCGGGTTTAAATTGCGTTCTAATAGCTTTAGTACTTTAGCAGGTACAGTAAATTCTACTGCTTCTTCGAGCCAATGATTAGCCTCGTTGTTGCTCTCACTTAATCCCAAAATCATGGCAATTCGATGTCCGTCTGTTGTCCAAATTCTCAGGTGATTAATTCCACGTTCTGCATCATAACTAAGTTTAAAGTTAACACCTGTTACGATTCGTTTCGTTTCATCGGAACTGACAGCAAACAAGCTACCTTTAAGTACCCCTATTAGTACACTAGCTGGGAGAGAAAATAACTTTTGGTTTACTGGAGGAATTGTGGGAAATTCGCTGGCAATTAATCCTCGAATAATGTGCCGACTTCTTGGCATTGATAAGGTAGCAGTTATGGATGGTGGTGTGTTTGTATTTTTGTTACCTTTGGGTATAGTAACTTCACTGTTTATTGTCAGCCGACCTTGAGGAAATTTTCCTAATATATCAGCTAATATGGTAACAGGTAATGTCAGAGAACCAGGTTGATTAATGGTGGCATCAAAGCTGACTTGCATTCCAAATTCTAGGTTGTATGCAGTCAATTGTAATTTTTGGGAATTCGGCTCGGCTTCAATCAGAATGTTGCACAATATCGGATGGTTATTATTGTTAGGAACTATCGCTTTTAGTACCTGTACGTAATCGTTGAATTCTCTAGAATTACAAATCGCTTCTACTGGTGTTGGTAGAGCTAACAGTTCAGAGGTTTGTTCGGTTTGGGATAAACTAGTTTCTGACGGTTCATTCGCTACTTCTTTACTTGGTTCAGTTGGTTTTGGTTGGTTAGTGGAGGTAGTTTTTGAACTTTTTTGTCGTTTTTTAGCACTATCTACATTTGACCGTTCTGGGGACGTTACACTAGAGTCAACTGTTTTAGCTCTAACTGATTTTTTCAGTCCAATTCTTGTCATAATTCTGGCAATTTAATGGTTCGACTTATTGCTGCGGTAGCAGTGTTTATTGTTAGGAAATAGAGAGTAGCGAATCAAATTTATCTACTCCCTAATTCCTTAATTAAAAAAGTGTCATTTGTCGTGGTAGTAATCGCTCAACTTTGTGAGGTTGAGGAGCGACAAACAATAGTCTTTTTTTACATCGGGAACCTGATACATACCACAAACGATGATACTCCTTTAATTTCTGTTTTCTGCTCTCATCATTTCCTACTAATAAGCGAGTAAAAAGGTCATCCCCATCTATTCCTACTTCATCAAAAGTACTTCCTTGTGAATTATGTACCGTCAGAGCAAAACAATTATCAACTTCGGCAAACAAATCATCTTTGAACCAATAATATTTGCGCCACAAGAAACCATTTCGTTTGGCACTTTTTAGCTTCTGTTCTAGTTCTGCTTCATAGCGGTTGGATTCGGATTCATGGCGCACAAAAATCTGCCGCATTATTCCCTCATCGGTAACAATTTTTAGCAGCCATACTCGATAGCCATAATGTTGACTGATTTCTACTTCTTTTACGGTAAATTCAGTCGAAGTTGGCAAAATTACTGTCTTACCATCTGGTGCTATTACTGGTTTTTTAGTAATTAGTCGTTCGCTGGGAACGAATCGTGGTGCAGTCGAGCCGTAGACTTGTTCTCGAATTATTTGATTGTAGTAATCTACTCGTTTGTTTGTCCAGCAGAGAATTCTTAAACAATCGGGATGAAGAGCAAATTTTCGCTTGATTGTTTTGATGGCATAGTCTAACATTGTTTCGCTGGTTACTTTAAAAGCACCATTCGATTTGTCTCCTTTTTTGTATTGAGAATGAGGTAGGAAAACTGAAGTTTTAGCTTGACTTTTTACAAACGAGCGACAGTTAGTAATAAAGTCTAGTACTGGGCTTTCTCCTGGTTGTCTAACTACTTCTGTCAGGATGGCTCGAGTGATTACATTAAAGCTAGGACTGCGTTTTTCTCCAATGGGATTTAATTGTGCTGGATCTCCCATCAAAATTAGTTTTTTCCGATTGAAGAGTGTTTGGTTGAATCCTTTTTCTATCCATTTCCAAAGTTCTCTTCCTACCATCGAACATTCATCAAGAATGATAATGTCGTATAGGTATAGGGTACTGGAGTTGGTTTGTTCTAGCACTTTATCTTGTTCTTTTCTGACCATTCCTAACCCTAACAGTTGGTGGATTGTCAAAAAGTCTACTCCGATAATTTGGTGCTGTGCTGCCATCTTTTTGAGGATATTAACTGCTTTATTGGTGGGCGCACTCAAAGCAATTCTTTTGCCTTGTTGTAGCAGTTCTTTGATGAATTGAATGATGATTGTCGATTTTCCGGTTCCGGCGTATCCACATAACAGAAAGAATGTGTTTTGGCTAATCAAAAATTCTTTTAGTTGTTGGATAGCTTTTGATTGTTGTGGGGTAAAAGTAAACTGGTGTGCATCGCTTGTTTGGGTTAGGTTGAGTAAATTGTGTATCATTGATTTCACTCAATTACTATTTCTTCAACCTTTGATTTAAGCGCTAGCTTACTTAATTTATGATTGGCAGAAACAATAAATAGTTAGATGTAATTTTAGTTACGCATTTGAACGGGAGTTGAAAATTGTTTTTGTTAAATAAGTAGCTACTTAATCTTTTGAGCAATTGCTGATTTTTTAGTAATTTGATGCCAAGATACTAAGCCATTAATAGCAATCACTAACAAAATAACATAAAGCAAAGCAATAAATCTTACCTCTTTAACGTAATACAATCCAATTCCAAGCAAATCGACAACAATCCAGTAATACCAACTTTCTACCCGCTTTTCAATCATTAACCAGTTAGCGGTAAAACTCATTATAGTTGTCAACGCATCTAAATAAGGAAAAGATGCCTTTTCTGGGAAAAAAGCTGGCAATATTATATCTATGCGACTCATTAAAGTTCCAGTGACAAATGAAATTACCAATGTCAGCACCAAAAATCGAATCGTATAACGTTGAGAACTGTAACGGAAAGAAGTTGAATTAACTGGAGTGCGACTAGATTTACTCCACTGCCACCAACCATAAATACTGGTTATTAAATAATAAACCTGCTCCAACATATCTGAATATAATCGAATTTGGTAGAACAATGCCATGTACAATAATACGCTCACAATCCCAACTGGCCATGTTAATATCCTCCTTCGTGCTACTAACCACGCCGACCACAAATAAAGGATAGTACCTATAAATTCTATATAGCTCATGGGATATCCCAAGAGTGTAAAGGCAATATTATTTACGCTAAATAATTTCCACATTTTTTCAAAGATATTTTTACTTACTTATTCATAACAAACAACTGTAGTAAATTTTCATATTTACAAAATTTAGCCAAAATACTTTTTACATATTTTATTCTGGTTTCCAGTTCGCCTTGCAGTAAGAAAAAGGGAATTCTACGAATAATGAGTTCATTAATAATTTGTTTTTGAAATATTTTTCTATTTTCTTCTCCCGAACGATCCCAAGTATCATCATAGGGAATATCCGAGTCACAAACAAATACTAAATCATAGCGAGATGCTGCTTGTTGGGCTAACTCAACTAATCTTGGTGCAGCTTGATTGTGATAGGATAAAGAAAATAGATAAGTAGTAATAGCATTAGTATCTGTAAATAAGTATTGATTAGCTTTCTCTAACAATGCTTCTTCCCGCTCTAAATGTCCTTCAGCAATTTCTTCTAATTGTACTAAAGATAATCGCCGATTGATTTGATGCTTTTCCCAATACTCTCTTCCATATTCGGGCATCCAAACTGTGTTATATTCTTCTGCTAATTGTGCAGTAATTGTAGTTTTCCCTGTAGAAGGTGCTCCGAGAAAAACTATATTGGTAATCAAGTCACGATATACCCAGGGATGTAAATATTGACGAAATTTAAACAGATTATTCCTGATTTTTGTACCGGAAATGGGAATTTTACTGCGATGATAATCTACCAGACGATTAACTGCTCCTAGAGCTAAACTCATGTGTTCTCCATAAAATTCACTGGAATAAAAGTGCGTAATTCCTTGTATTTTTAGATAATTAATAATGTAATCTTCGTGCTTTTGCTTAATTTCTGGCGTATCTCCTACTTCCGTAGGGCCATCCCATGCTTTTATTACTTGGACGTTAGGGTATATTTTTTTGATCCAGTCAGCACGTATATTTAGAGGAACATTAGTTATTTCTGGGCAATCGTAAATAACCACAATTACTTCATCCATTTCTGATAATGCTGTTTCCATTAACAGTTGATGCCCTTGGTGGAAAGGTGCAAATTTTCCTAAAATTAGTCCTCGTTTTGTACCCATTAGCTCATTTAAACCTCAAAACCACCGAAATAATCAAAATTTCCCACTCCCACACTCTTTTCCAGAGTACTAATAACTCGTTGGAAATTATCGTAAGGGCCGCTAATATAAAATGGTCTACCAGCCCGACCAAATTTTAGTTTACTTTCCCCATTCCATTCACCCAGATGTGTTCGTGATTGTTCAAAATCTCGATGAGGGCTAAATCCCAAAGATTTGGCATAATCAATTGCACCAAAAACTATTGCTTGTGCTTGTTCTAAAGTAATCTCTTGGTATCCTTGGGGAAAGTTCATATATGAATTTTGCACGAATTCTAGATACTTATTACTGTTAAAGTCTTTAGGTCCGATTGTATCTTTTAAACCCAAACACCAGTAATCCAGCAAATAAGTACAAACGCTATAGCGGTTGTAGCCAGTAGTTCTAGCTACCAAAACTAACCCTAAACCTCCGATTTCGTTCTGAAGAGAATCACTATCTTCAAACAGTAACCTTTTAGCACATCTGGTATCAGCTAGACATTTATCTACAGGTGGTAATTCACCAGTTTGAGCTTTCGCTCTTGCAGTTTGTTCGGCTTGTTCTTTGATAAATGCAGTTACTTCTGATACTTTCAAACCTAATTTACGGGCAATTTGTTTGGGGGTGACATTTAAAGCACGTAACTTAAGGATTTCTTGCTGTTCTTCTGGACTCATTCTTGCTCGAAACTCATGCTAGTTAACTCTTACTAAGTTTTACCATTAATGAGTCTCTTGAGCTAGTATAATGCTTGGTTTTTCCTTCCGTTCATCGTGGCATTTCTTCCAAGTTGATTTCTGCTAACCTTTGCAAAGTTGACAGTCGTTTAGCTACAGTTTTTTGACGAAACTTTTCTACAACGCATTCATAACGCTTATCTGTATGTTTCAATTCAGCACTAAAACATTCTCGCCAATAACTGAGGTATCCCACTTGCTTTTTAATTATTCGCCACCAAGCTTTTGCTAATCCTTTGGTACGAAAGCCAATCCAAGCTTTAAAATAACGACCGTCTTCACTAATTTGGTAAGCAACATTAGGCGATAATTTGATGACAGGTCTGAGCGGAGTAATTCCTAAACATTTAAGTTCAATCAAGCTATAATTTTGCACTTCTCCCTGCTCCCATTCTATTTGAAAAGGTCGTGTTAGTTCTACGTTTAACTCCACAATAGTTCCCCAGACTTCTAACCCTTCTCGTTGTCTGAAAACTCGCTCACCTAGTTTAAAGTTGTATAAGCCTTGTTCCTTAGCTAAATTGGCTATTTGTTCTGCCCACACTGTTGACCAAACTTCGTTTAGTTCTTCAGTATCGTAATGCTCACCTGCTAAATGCGAAACCAAGTTCTCAAATAATTGTTGTTTCTTCATTGCTGTTAAGCATTCTAAATTCTCGGTAACAGCCTTAGCCATTTTTAAATGCAATTTAACTTTACTTTTTAGGGCTATTAAAGATAAATTGCTAGGTACTTGAACCGAAATGGGAATATCTACTATACAAGCAAATAACTTTCCCGGAAACAGTTCTTTTGGAAAACGATATCGCTCTTCAAGAGAGCGGATAATCAAATGATGTTCGCTAACTTCTTCAACTAAGAAAGTATTCGCTTGATGGAACTTGACGAATTTAGTATTGGCTAGTTGAATAGTTATATTTGGTGGTAGTTCTACAATTGTTTTCCGTGGGACTAATTGAGGAATAATTGCAATTCCCAAAAACCGAATTTCGTCCAGCGTGTAAGCAAATACATCAGGTTCAGAATTATTATTTGCATCCCAAGTAATTGTTATGGGTCGGTCTGTTTCATTTAATGCAGTTACTACTCCATAACATTGTCCTTGGGTTACAATATCTCCTAATTGAAATTGATGCAATTCAGGTAATTTTGGTTGGGTAAGAGATGCTCCAAAAACTGCTATTACCTCTCTTACTTCTAAAGCTGAATTTTCTGACTCTAGAAGTTTGAGTAACTGATTTGAATTACCCATAGCAGTGTCGAGGTGGAAAAGTTGGCTCATGTTGTGTTAGGTTGTGTATTGGGTTATATTTGTCGGTTCGCAGACAAAGTGAAAAAAGATGAACGACAAATGTAGGGTTTCAAAACCTTCATTCGCAGACAAGTTGAAAAAAAGGCAGTGGGATTCGCAGACTAAATGAAAAAAACGTCGCCAATTCGCAGACTAGATGAAAAATTCCGCAACGCTTTGCAGACAAGTTGAAAAACGTCAGCTATATCTGCTTTTTCTGCGGTGAGATAAATTGATTGAATTGCTTGATTAATAATTTGAATGACTTCTCTGTGTAGTTTGGGACGGTAGTCACCTTTATTTTGATGCCTGGGTACTAGTGTCCGAATATCATGTTTACTATTTTCATAGCTTTTTACCCAGCGATACAAGATAATCCCATTGGGGGGTTTTGGGTCATTAATCTCTTGCGAACCGACAGCCTGAATTTCATTTTTTCTGCGAACCGACATATAGATTTGCGTCTGTACCGTGTCTAGCTACTTTCCCCCTCTAGTTTCATTGGAGTTACTTCTACCAATTCTGCGTCGATATTTTCACCCTCAAGTCCTTGATGTCTAGCAGGCAGTATCCCCGCAGTTGTTCTTCCCTCAACCTCCTTAGTAGAAGTCACCCCCAAATACAAAGCCGAACTATCTTGAGGACGGGCGTGCAAATAAAGCCCCGTCGTGGCAATCGAACGATGCCCCAACGTCGCCTGCACCAAATGAATCGGCGCACCTCTTTCCAACGAATGGGACGCATGAGAGTGGCGCAACCAGTGTGGTGAAACATTCTCCTCAATCCCTACCCGATGAGCTGCCTGCCGCACAATCTGCATCACCTGCGCTCGCTGCAAATGTCCAAACGACTTGCGACTCTTAAACATCGGGTCTTTTGACCCAGCATAGCCCTTTAACTCCATCAACTCCTGCCAAATATCCGGCGGTAGTAGCACCACCCGCGTCTTATTCCCCTTCCCACAAACCGTAACTTGACCGCACTCTCCACGCGCCCTTAAATCCTTCCACTTCAAGGCGCACAACTCACTCACCCGCAGTCCTGCCGTATAAAGCAATCCCAACATCGTTCGATTGCGAGGATTTGGCTCCGCCGCAATCATTGCCCTTACATCCTGTTCGCTCAAAATCCGTTCGCTCAATGCCTGCTTCGGTCTGGGCGATTTTACTAATGCTGCCGCATTCAACGGCAGTACCCCCAGTGCATGACCGAAATTCAGTAGCGACTTCACCACCGAGAGATTTCGTGCTGCCGTTGAAGCCGCCTTTGTTTGTCGGCTAATCAACTTATTAAACGCCTGCACGTCAGCCAGTGTCACCTCAACTAAAGGTTTGCGGACAAAGGCGAGAAACTTCTGAGTGGTAGCGCGATAGTACTGCTGCGTTTGGGGAGAAAGCCCGTCTAGCCACTGTTCGATTAGTTGGTCGTCTGCACTGACACTCATCGGTGCTTGCGGAAGTGCCATATTCCCCCTCAAATTCCGTTACGGGTTTTTTAATCAACCGCTTGAATTAAAAACTCTTTTTAGAGGCATTTTATTGCATTTTCATCATACAATACAGGGCTACTGTTTTATTTATCCCTTCATAGGCGATCGCAAGAGCAATCAGGCTGACTGCTCTTGCAATGGTGTTCCCCTCTCCAGAAAAACTAGTTAATGGTCGTAACATCAGATAGCGGAATTTTGGAGTAATTCGGAGTAAAAGGTAGCTTTTCAGAATCCATAACCATATCCATCACTCCGGTGAATGAAATGAATACCTTGCATGGATGAGAAGCTGACACGGTTGCCATTAATCAGCACCTCACATCCTTTCTTTGTCGGAGTTTTTACCCTTGCGGTATAAGTTCCCGCTTTCACGGTTTTCCTGTCTTTGTCGAGACAAACCTTGACAATATCGCCAGCAGTTACATGATGAAACACCTCCTTGGCATTTTTAACAGCGGGAAACCCCGATGCGTTAACCCGTCTTGCTTGGCGATTACCATGTCCCCTACAAGTCACAATCAACGGCTGGTGAGTCAGGAATTGAATTTTTGCGCCGGATTCACCAACACAGGCAGCATCAATACTGTGGGATTTCTCGAAACCTTGTTGGACTCGATTAAACTTAGTCCTTCCGCCAGTCCAGCATTTCACGGTGTCGCATACAGTTTTCGCCATTGCGACAATAGCGAAGCGAGTTGAATTAACCGCAGCAGCATGATTTAGCGGTTGCTTCATTTGACTAAGAATCCGAGTCAAGATATTAGGTTTCTGAGCGAGAAAGTCACGGATATCTCGATCGCCTTTGACTTGGTTGCAAGGATGACAAGCTAACGTTAGGTTTGAAACTCGGTCAGAACCACTCTTTGACTTTGGGTGAATATGCTCGATTTCCAGGGGCGTGTTTTGTGCCCCACAGTAAGCACATTTCCTGCCCCATTTCTCCAGCAAATACTGTCTAACTTCGTAACCCGCTAATGTGCCTTGTTGATATTCGGTTCCTGAGATTTCAGGGTTTTGCATCTTTTGCAGGTCGAATCGCACTTGTTCGATTTCGATACAGTTAATGGGGCAGTATCGCATAAATCGCTTCATCCAAGTTTCGACAGTCTGAACCCGATGTCTAAGTGAGGGGGCTAACCATCCTTCGGGCTTATGATGGTCAAATCTTGCTTTGCGATAGCGTAACTGACTGCGACGATGGCGACGAAATCCAGCCCTCTTCATCAATCCATCCTTGATCTGCAATCCTCGATGCTTGAGTTCCATGCTCCATACTATATTTTCGCCGCACTGAATAGCAAAACCTGTCCACTCAGAACCGGGATCGATTTTGAGGCTGTATTGCTTGGTAGTAGGATTTTCGATCTGACTTTGCAGGATCAGGACATAAGGGTATTGGCGTATTGGTTTCGCCTTTCCTTTAGACTGCAATTCTCTTGCTCTGCCGGGATGCACCATGTCTAATGGCATCCTATCGGCATTAAGAACAAACACATAATTTTGCATTTCTGCGCTCCTTACGGGTTAAGTTTGCATCAACATTGCTTGCTGGCTTGTCATGGGTTATGGTGTTGCATCATCACGAACTTGACCATGTTCCTTCCCCGACGCTTAGGACTTGCCCGATCCTATTAAGTCATCACCTACAAGCGTTCATCTGGCGTAGCTGGGTACGACGAATCTCTCCGTTTCCCTCCGAATTACTCCGGTTCGTTAGCTACTCTGGCGTTTGGGAATGATTTGCCCCACCTTGACTAATTCCTAACTGCTGAAGAAGGTTGAGAACTTCAACGGGTGCAGCTTGCCAAATCGCATCCTGCTGCTGTTGGCTAAGGTTTGCTATGCACTCTAAAAAGAGTTTTAGTTCCTCAACTGTCTGCACCAAAGCTATGGCCTCTAGGTAGGTTAGCAAATCATTATTTAGCTCCGCATCTTTGGAACCATTTTTTGGTTCCAAGTCAAATGCTGATGTAGCGGGCGTTTCGGCTGGAACCATTTCACTAGAGAAAACACCTCCTGTTTTTGGGGAACTGTCTACAACGGGAACTAGGGAAGTTTGGTTTACTGGTTCTGTTTGCAGATGGTTAGTTTCTGGTTTCAATGGTTCCAAGCTAGTTTCTGAAGCTAAACCACCGTTCTGGTCAGCTTTTAAGCTGGAACCAGATTTTGGTTCCAAATGGTTCTCGATGGTTCCATTGGTTCCATTGGTTCCATTGAATTCTGTGGACTCATCTAATGGTGGGTCGTCAAGTTGGATGTACTCGGCTGCTAAAAAGGCGGGAATTTCCCAGCAACGCCGCTTCTTTTTGGGTGGTGGTGTAGGTAAGGCGGATTTATCGTTCTGGTTGGATTTGGGAAACAGTAATCCTCTGGCGTATGTTTGTGATAAGTCTTTGTTTTCGTCAAACCATTGAGTAGAACGAGTCTTGCCTCCAGCTTGTTCAATTAACGTTTTGATTACCTTTTTGCTGTAGGGCAAGTCAAAATTTTCTTTGAGTAAATCGAATACTCCTATTTCAATGGCAATGGAACGGCAGTGACCCAATTCGTCGTCGCAGCGTCGGAGGTTCCAACCGCCAAGTAAATTTTCCGCTTGGGCGGTCATCATCACGCCTAAAAAGTGGGTCAGGGCATCTTGGGAGGATTCTTCGTCGTTGGCATTTTGGCACAAAACGTCGATGAGATAACGCTTCAGTTCCTCCGGGTTGAGTCCAGCTAAGGTAGCTAATTTCATGGTGTAAACACCAATCAGTGCCAATGAGGGGGCTACACGGTCGTGGGCTAGAGGTAGGTGTTGAATTAGTTCGGCGGTTAATTCGTTAACTTCTTGTTGGGGATGGCCCAACTTGATGATGCTGGTAAAAGCACCACTAGCTTGTTTTTGTGCTTGTTTTAGCTGGTTCCAAGCTAGGGGATTAGTATTTTTGGCTATTGGTATCCACAGGCGGATGAGGCGGCTGAGAGTAGCGGGTAGCTTTTCACCACAAGCTTTATTGGCATTGATAATTAACGCGCAATGTGGTTGTTGGATGTTCCAGCGTCGCTTGCGAGCAGTGGCGTTGTACCAGTTGCGTATCCATTGTTCTAGTTCGTCATAAATTTTGTCGGGTGGGTCATCTAAGCAAATGGGCAGGGAACCGCAGAGTTTGCCCTGTTCCCAAAGTGCTGAAGGACTAATGTCGCCGACTATCGCCCCAGAAATCCATTCATGACCAAATAAGCTTAAGCCGCATTCAACTGCGATCGTTTTTCCGCCTCCGGGTGGGCCGTAGGTGTTAAGAATCGGGAAACGTCCTTCAGCTTTAATAATAGTTTGGAAGTGAGCAGCAGCAGCACAGTAGCCAAGTACAAAGAAAGCAGGGAGGAAGTTGGAGCCAAAAAACTGACGCATGGCGCTTACTAATTGCGGTAGGGCTTCTGGATTCGGGGGTGCAATCTTGGGTGACTTAATTTCATCAGCACCTTTCTCGCTAGTTCCTAAGTTTGGATTCCAGCAAATCCCAGTTTCATCTTCTGTGGTGGGGCTGCCATCTGATTTAAATTGGCAGTCTTTGAAGACCCAAATCCCGTTGTCTTGCTTCCCTACACGCTCGGCTAGTTGATAGGTTTTGCCTTCCCGGTAACGATAAGCTAATCGTCGTTCGCGTAGTAAAGCTTTGAGTTGGTCGGTACGAAGGTTACAGGATACATCAACTCCCAATCCCTTTTCGATCGCTATCTCAAAGTCAACGGCTCGTTTGCAATCTGAACTGGAGATGACCACACGCTTTTGCCAGCCGTCTGTGCTTCTTTTTACCTGAAGTACATAACCTCCCGGTTCGCCTGCTAATTCGCGTTCGATGGTAAAGTCAAAGTCACATAAGGGAACAAATTTGCGAAGTTTTTCTTTGATTTGATTACCTTTGGTATCAACTTCTGGTATTGTTTCCCCAGTGACGGCATTGACTTGCATCTTAATGACGGTTTCAGTTTTCCACAAGCCAATTTCACCGTTATGAGATTCAGGAGCAAACCATTCGTTAGGCTGTTCGAGGTGGTTGCTACTTTCTTGGTGCTGTTGGTTCCAAGAAGTGAGTTTTTCTTTAATATGTGATGGACACAAAGCTTCGTAGGTGGCAGGAGCTAGGCGGCGAATTTTCTTCCAACAGCTAACATCTCCACCTTTGCGTTCTGCGGCTGGCGTACAATTAGCTTTGTCAACTGTTTTGACGATCCGATTGATGCGGTCTGCATCAAGACCGAGCAATACCCCAGCTTGATGAGCTAAGGATTCGGCATTACCGCTATAGTTGATTCCGTATTTATGGCAGTAGTTTTCCCAACCGTACCAGTCAGCTAAGGCTGTAGCTAAAGATGCAGAGCGATCTCTACAAGGGTCTTCGCCTCTCAAGACAGTGCGACTGAAATCACTACAGAGCATATCCAACCCGATGCTGCTACGAATTGCTTCGCGGATTTGGTTTAGTTGTTCTGACAGTTCTGCTGGTTTTTTGGGACTACTAGAGGGATAGATACCAATAGCTAAGAGCGATTCTACCTCGACTGGGAGGGCGCGATTGATTGAGCGGTATGGGTTGCCGGATGGCCCGATTGTGGGAGCAAGTACGGTGAAGCGTCCCGCACCTAATGCTTCTCCTATATGCTTTCCTGCGGGTGCGAGGGCGAAGTTGGTAAAGTCTGGTGTTTTGAGAACTCGCACTCCAATTCGCCACCCGTTACTTTGGGTGCGTTCTAGCCAAGTTTGTCTTAGTTGGGGATGATTTTCTAAGATAGCTGCTAGGGCGGCTTCGTAGGCTAAGTCAGAGTCAAAGTGTTTGGTATCGAAGTCAAGCCAGATTGTATTGTTCCAACCTCCTAGCGTTCCTATGCCATTGTTGGGATTGGCAAACCACACTTTTAATTCTTGCTCGTTTGGCAGGCGTTTTTGATATTGCCTGTGATTGATGAGATGTGGTTTGCCTTTCGAGTCTAAGTAACTAGGATTTTTACCAGTGTAAAGCGGTATTGGTTGGAGGTTGTCATCGAGCGGGCAGTAATCCCCAGTTTTGTGGTTTAGGGTTTTAGTTTTAACAACTTTGTGGTACTCTCTTGGGTCTTGGGCAGGCGCAACTGGCAAAGCTGGATAATTATGGTTGCCTAGCCACTCGATTACCTCAAGGATATGGGGGTTTGGGCTAATGGCTCGATTCGAGTTGAGGTTGAGGTTGCTATCCATTAGTCAATTACCTCCCTGGCTAGCTCGTTGCTGACCATTTGCTCGGGTTGTAGCAATGTCTGAACGGGATGCAATCGGGCTAATGCCGAGTTATAGACTCGAATCAGCGAAGATGGGGTATCAGTTTTTGCGTGGTAAAAGGATGTATTTCCCTGCATATAGCTCTTTCTCTTGATGTTGACCAAGAGCCTGAGAAGGAGCCTGCCGAGAAAACTATTTCTTTGATTACACGAATTAGTTACTAAAAAACGGGGATATTTGTACCAATCGTGCTATTCTAGAAATGGATGTGTTTTCCTGGGCCAGGCTCTAAGCATTTGATACTTTTCCCTGGCTCCTAGCATTTGATTAAAATTAGAATACCTCAGCTAGGTTCATATTGTCATTAGACTATTTAATCAACCAAGAGATTTTGTTTGATTTTTCTAGTCTAAGAAAAACTAAGTAGGGCTTGCTGAAAAAGAGCGAAAAGCTGAGATTAGCTTCAACTTTCTGGCTTTTTCCTTTGTTTATTACCTTTTTTAGGTTGCCGCTTTTTGGTTGTCTCGATTTTGGGTTTAAATACCTGTGCAATGAATTTAGCTTCTTTTAATATCAGTCTGTCGGCTTGGCGATGAACCTGTAGCTCCCAAAATTGACCATAAGCTTCTTTAGGCATAGTACCGACAAGAGTTAACAAGAAGGGTTGATCGTCTTTTGTCTGCTCTGGGGCATCAGATGATTTAACATTGCGGTAAACTCGAACGACAAACTTATCTGCTTTGCTGTCAATATAAGTGACTATGCCACGGACTGTAAATTGATCGACGTTGTTATGAACAATTTCTAAGTCTTTGCCCATCGGTGGTTGGCGAATCGCTCTCAGGGCGAAGTGAAGATGTGGGGGTTGTAGTTTGGTACGAGGGTAAACAATCCAGATATGGAACCCCTGCAATAGTTCTTCGTGTTTTTCGAGCAAGGAGGTAGCTGCGCCTAATAGATTAGCAGGAGCCATGAAGCCATCTTCAGTGACAAAAATACCTTGGCTGAAAGAATCCTTGCCAGGTAAATACTGTCCTCGCACTAAACCAACAGCTTGGTAATACAGCTTTTGATCTACTTGGACTGGGGTTGTATAGTCAGTCATTAATTCCCCACCTTTTTGTTTCCAGCGTTACTAAGGACAATGTGAGCAGTTAACGAAAGCCCTTAAACCTCACTTTCTATTTAACGGCATAGAGACAGAAATTTGCTAAAAAATTAATTTTTTATGGAAGAGGATTGATAGTCTGCTCATTTACCAAAAAGGAAATCCTTTAAGGGTGTTCAATCAAAAGAGGCCCTTCCGGGATAAATCGAGATGAATAATGAGATTTTTTATGTAAGCCTTTAAAAGAAGCAATTTCAATAGGTTTCTCCAAAGATTCTAATTCTTGCACTTCCCAAAATACAGCCCAGGTTGGCTTATCAGTTAAAGTGGAAGGCGGACGAAACTTTTTATTACCTGGATACCGACCATTACGAGAAGGGACATGACCGATATAAATACCATGCCACGATGCTTGTGTGTGTAGAGGTTGGTCGGCTGTAGAATCGCTGGCATAAATAAATACTTCTACTGATTGTAATTGCCGTAATTCATCGATTTGACGAAACGCCTCAAAAGCCATACTACCAAAAGCAAGTTTAACTATTTCATTATTTGGTTCTTTGCTAAGTTGAGCGATCGTTTCCTGTCCAGAAATCAGGTGGATTTCTGGAACTGGTGCGAGAATTGCAAAACTATTTGTTGTACTCATAAAGTCAAATTATTTGGAGTAGTTAGCTAGGAAATCTATTATACCTTTAATCAGGCAAGATAAATCAAGGCAAAATCTTCTTACTATTCCAACGAATTATTTTTATTTAGCTTTTCAATAAGTAGATAATTTCAGCAAAACTGACTATTATTTTGACTAAAACGTTTGGTAATTTTGAGTAAATATAGTTATTCAATTGTTGTTTTCCGGTACGGAAACTTGGCGACTAGACCAAACTTCTCTTAGCTGTCTTGCTATCTCTCCGGGTCTTGTAGTATATTTGTAGTATACAAAGCCGCGACGGATACCGCGTCATGGAAAATCTGACTCACTTTTTAGAGCATTTATGCTCTGAAACAGCACCTTTCGTGCTGCTTAAAAACGGTCAACCTCCTTCAGGGAGCGATACTGCCTTCCATAACTCAATTTACTGGGAAAATCCAGAATTTTATGCTCTGTTAGCCTTGGTGGATAATGTTACATCAGCGCAAAGAATGCAGATGTTGTTTCAACTACTGCAACCAACGCGTGTGGGGATGTCTGCATCTGTGCGTCAAACAATTGAGCGGGTGACAGATGTGCTGATGATAACTTTGCCACCAGATAGCATCCTGAAAGTATTTTTGGCACTGCGTCGAGTCCGTGCCAATCATAAACACACGACTCGCGCTATTTTAAAGTACATCCTCAATCATCCGCAATTAGAAGATATGGCATTGCGCCGTCGTCCGGCTGTGGTTGATGTACTAGAACACGCTTTGGGGAAAAACTCAGCTAGAGGAGCAATTAAACAAATTTCAACCACAGAAAGTTTACCGAAAAATTTGCTGCGTCAAACTCGTCAAATCGCACAAGTTAAAGCCGTTTTACCTCACTTATATGGTGAACCAATCGGTCAAGGAAAGCTGTGGGCGGTGGGAGATGTACAATACAGCCAAGTTTACCAGTCATTAGAAGTAAAGTGTGAATCTCCAAAAACGGTAACTGCTACCAATCGAGGCGAAATCTCTGCGATTTTAGTTCACCTTTATCGGGGTGGATATTCTGAAGAATTGCAAAAATCGCTCTCATTATTGGTACAATCTGCAAGCGCAACTTTACCATTTTTTCCTGGAAAAGTAGCTTTAGTGTTGGATGCTTCTGCCTCAACTAAAAGTTATGGGGAACGGGAATTTTGCTTGATTTCTCAATCAGTAGCTTTCCAACTAGTATTAGAGAAATGCTGCCAAGAGTTGCAACTGTATTCGGTTGGGGGGTCAGGAGAATTACCGATACCTGAAGGTGATACAGATTTAGCAAATGCTTTGCTGGATGCTTTGGCAAATGCACCGGATTTGGTAGTAATTGTTTCGGACGGTTATGAAAATCAAATTCCCGGAGATTTAGCGAAAGTGGTAGCAACTTTACCACAATTAGGAATCGAAACTCCTGTAGTTTTCTGCCATAGTAAATTCACTAAAAAAGATGACTTGAGTTTGCGTCGTCCGGCATTAAATTTACCACAATTGGAATTCTGGCATCAAGATGAATTTGCTTCAGTTATGGTGTCTTTATTTTCCCGCGTTCCGGTGAAAGGGCAGCAATGTCTTCGAGAGTTTTTGCTGCAAAAACTTGCTCGTTTGGAAAAGGAGTTGATGTTATGGACAGCCAAGAATTAGTCTCGATTCTACCAGGGAATTTAGACCCAAAGGCTTATCGTTTTGGTAGACCACAAAAATCAGGCGTTTTTACAGTTTTACCTGTATTTGGCCCAGATAGAGGTGAGAAATTCACTAGTCCTTTGTCTGGGTTAAAACTCAGCCGAGTTCATGGTTATGGGAATTTGGAATTGCATCATCCAGGTAGGGAAGGAATTGTGATCGTTCCTTTACATACGGGTTATATCCAAGACCAAGCTCAAAATCATGCCTTATGCCGTTCTGCCTTTCTTGCACCTGGACAAAAGTTGATGTTTGAAGATGCTTGTTGCGTGCAAGCTGGACAAGGCGGCTATTTGTCAGAAAAAGAACAGTGGTTTTTCATCCTGCCATTACAATTACGCAGCAAAGCATTAGAACTGCGAGGAATTGAAAGCTATAGCAAACTTTGGGATAGCATTTCCCAATTGAATAGGCAGTACAGTTTACCTAACAGAGGCCACTTGGAGCAAATTATCAGTCGAAAAATTTAGCGAGTATTCGGCAGCAAAATTTCCAGTTTCAAGAGGAAGAATGCTTCTTGTCTCTGCGACTACAAACGGCAATTGGTTCTGATTTTGCTGGTCAGTTTGTAGAAGAAAATGGGGAGTTAGTTTATTTATCTCTATTTGCTAAACCTGATTATTTACCTTAATTATAGGGTGAGCATTGCTCACCTCTTTTTTTATGACGATTTGGCAATAAGTTGGTCATGCTTGACACTTCCACTGGTTTGTATTATCATGTATTACATAAGGGAACTGAGTTAGGCAAAACATCACCCCTACTGATTCCATAGTCAGGTTTGCTGGAAAAGCATGAAAGATGTTCTGGCGCTAACCACTTGTCCCAATTTTTTTATTAATCTCCTAATTGATTTATTAGCTGCAAAATTTGGTCAAAATCTTGACGAATAGTAAGCAGATTTTTTACCCATTTGTTTGCGGAAGCGATCGCTAATTCTTCTTTCTGGCGAGCCAGAAAAATTTTCTTCTCAACCTCACCATAAATTTTAGCTTCAACTTCAAAAAGTTGGGTTTCAATTTGACTTTCAATCTGTTTAGCAATAGAGATAAACTGACTAGTAATTTCCTGGCGAGCTTCAGCCAGTTTCTTGTCCAACTCTTCTTCCTTTTTCACGGCACGAATATCCATAGCCACTGAAAACACTCCCAGAATTGGCCCGACAACCATAGCTACATTAGCTATGTCTTTAGCAATGTTAACAGCCTGCCAGGGTTTAAAGTCAAATCCTATCAGCTTTCCAATCGCATAAACACCATGATGGAGATTACCACCTGCTACATTAGATGCTTTTAAAAAGCCTTGTCCAGCCTCAGTTGCTACTCTCCCTTTTGCCAAATCGATAATTTTATTTCCTACAGTTTCACCGATAGTTTTAAGCTGCTCAACTTGATTCATCAATCGCTCAAAATCAGCATCAGATTCTACATTTTGAGCAGATACTTTTTGGTTGACTTCTAAGCGAGCCACGAAAGCTTGAGTTAGGTCACTTTGGAGTACATTTTTCACCTCTTCTGAGAGAGATTCGGCAGCTGCTTTAACAACTTCTTCTAGTTCATTACCTAATTGCTCATAATGTGTTTTCACATTATTTTCTGCCTGTTGAGATAGAACTTTTATGTCTTCCTTACCCCCAATAGCAGCAGCAAGAATTGTACCTTCCCTAGCAATAGCTGAGGACAAACGTAGCGCTATGCTTCTAACTTTAGTTCGCAGACGATCTCGCTCTCTTCTAATTGTACGAGATAAACGTGCTAGCACTTCTAAAAAAGCAGAATCTTCGCTAGAATTGCGAGTAAAACTTAACTGAGCATCATCAAGACAGCTTAACGTAATTCGCACTGGTGTATCAAAGCGGGTAAGCGCAGCACGATGTTGGACAAAAATATTGAGTGCATCAATAAAAGTATCAAATCGGCTGATTTCCATTAAAAAATCATCCTCTTCATCTACACCTTCGCAGTAGTCTTTAGCATCGATAAAGCAGATAGGAAATTCATCAAGGCTGTAAGGTTTAATTGCTTCAGCCAGACTTTGATTATAGTTGGCAATCTTTTGGTTTTCTTCTCCAGCTTCATCAGACATTTTGTTGATGACTAGCATCATTTTCCAGCGATAGCTTTTTTGGTATGCTAATTTTTTGAAATTTTCTGCTGTTAGTGAATCAAACAGCATATAAGTAAGGGAAAAAACTAGTAAATCAGCTTTATTAATAGCATCGTAGGTAATTTCATCATGATCTGTGCGGTCTGTAAAAAGCCCTGGAGTATCTATAAGCTTGATACCATTCCAGTCATAACTGGTAGTTTTATCGGTAGCAATATCAGCATCAATATGAATATCGCGTCGTCCGGTAAGCGCAGAGATAATGGTAGATTTACCAGCACTATACTGACCGACAAAAGCTACACTAAGGACTCCTTGTTCTCGATAAGTTTTTAATTCTTCGCGCAATCTTTTACGGATATCTGTTAGTTCGGGGTGATTGCCTTTGGCTAATAATTCATCGAATTTAACTAAGTTAGTTTTGAATTGAGTTGCAATAGCAGCAGCATTAAATTTTTCAGTATTATGATTCATGTTTGTTTCTCCGGTTATCAAGTTGCTTTTGGACGACAGAACCTAAGATATTGGTTGCTCTTAAGACAGATTTATTTTGTTTTTCAGGTTTGAATGTGGGTTTAATTTCTGGTTTTGCTCTAGCAAATTTGGTAATAAATAGAACCGCTTTTAGTAGACCTAGCAGTAACAATAACAACAAGACTGGAATTGCCGGAAGACTCATAATAAAAAGAGTTATAATTCCTTCCCACCAGGTACAACCCCATCGTCCGCAGAATTCTGCCAAAATTAGTGGCATTAGCTTTTTACTCCTAGTTAAGAAACTAAATATTGCTGAATAGAAACGTTTTCTTGCAAAACTTGTTTAACATCTTCTATCGATTTTCGTGGTTTAAATTCAGTTTTGGTTTGAATATTCATGGTGTGTCCAAAATGTCGCTCTACTTTAGAGATTGTTTTGTTGATACTCTCATCTGTTAAAGGTTCACTTTGTTCATTGCACCAGTCAAAGATTCGTTTAGCGTAAGCTTTATTTAGATAGTTAACTGTTCCCTCTAACTTGTTTTTTGCAGTTTCAAGTTGGGTAGCGATCGCATCTAAACCTTTTATCAACTCTTCAAAGTAGTTATCGATGTTGGTTAAGACTTCGTTGCATGACTTTTTAAAGTTGTCCTCAGCTTGTTGAAGAGTATTTGTTTTTTGGGTACTGAGTTGACTATAGAGGGATTCCGAAATTTTCTGAACAGCTTCACGTCGCTTTTTATGTTTAGATTTAAAGAAATTTGAAACCATATTAGCAACGATACCTACTCCAATAAATACCCAGCCGATAGGGGCAAAGGGAGTAAACTGTAGTAAACCACCAAATAATGTTAAAACGCTTCCTCCAATTCTCATAAAATGACGCATAAAGGTATCTGAATCTTGGGTGGTAAAATTAAAATTGCCCCCGCCTAGTTGAGCAATAAGTTGTAATTCCTTCCCAATCTCTTCAATTACTTCTGCAACTTTTTTGTTAAAATTTTGTCCAACTTCTTTATAAGCTGTATCAATACGCTCCTCAAACTTTATGTTCTTAAGTTTTCTATTCCACCCTTGCTTCAAACCTTCCTCGCTAGATTCCCAGTAGTCTTCTGCAAAGTATGGTATGGCATTGAAAGCATCTTGAAAAACAGCTTCTATCTGATGTCGTAAAGACTCGATAGAATCTTTTTCTGCTTTTTTGATGTTTTTTCTGATAGTTTCGCGCTTGTTTTTGAGCGTGTCGGTTAACTTTTGATAAACTTCTGCTTGTTGTGATACCCATTGGTAAGGATTGTCGATCGCACCAACTGTAGAACCAAGTAAGGTTTGCGATCGCCTAATTACTCCATGCTCAACTAAAGACAAGCGAATAGAGTCGAGAAAATCCTGCATTCTGCTTGCTTTAAAAAGCTTATCTTTTTGCTGTTGATGTTCTGATTCCCGTGACATTTGTGCAGCCAAAAGCATTACGGGAACAATGGGAAAATAGTCATTAGCATAATGCTCTTTGGCATAACGGTAAATGCGTTCAATGTGTCCGCCAATGCCACTTTTACCCTCTATAGTAAACTGTTTATCTGGATCTTTTAAGAAATATTCCAACCGTCGAGTATCGCGTAAATTATTTTTGATATTCAGCAGAACAATTAACGGTTTAGCTTTTTCTTTCAGCAATCGCAAGAAACCAAATTCAGTTTCTTGAATGCTGTCATTCGTTACCACATAACAAACTACATCAGATTCTTCAATCACACTTTGGGCAATTTCTTCATCAGTTTTGCCACCAGGAGCACCAATACCAGGGGTATCAATAATGCGAATATTCTTCCATTCATAGACTCGATTAAAACGAGTCGTGCGTTGCTTACCTACACCAATGGCATCCCAACCTTCACCTGTAATAATGGCATGGAGGGTGCTTTTACCAGCTTTGGTTTTACCCATAAAAGCGATGCTGAAATAGTTAAGAGCTCGTTGTTTGGCAGCAAGTGATTCGCGTACAGTTTCAATCTCTTTAATAATTTCGGCTGTGAGAGCTTTTCTGGTAGTTTCGAGTTGTTTGGCTACTTCTACTGCACTTTTGGCTTGACTATTACCACTGGTTTTTGTTTGGAGTGTTTGTAGTTCGTTTTGAATGCCTTTTCCCAAATTGGAAAGTGTCGCTCCGGCTCGCTTCAGCGCTAATTCTGCGAATTTGTAATCTTCGTTAGCAATGGCGGCACATCGCTCAATAGCTTCATCATATTCTGGCCCAGCTAATAATATTTCTTTTCGCAGTTCCTCAATTCTGCGTCCTACGTTTTCGGGGGCAATTTTTGCTAAGTTATCTACTAGTGCGCGTGACAACAGAGATTCGGTTCCTTTGAGGAGACGCGCACCGAAAGAAAGTTGTGATGGTTCGTTTTCTTCGTTGATAGAACGGTTAGTTGTAAAGCCTTCTGCTTCTTCAATTAACTGCTGTAATTTCTTTTTAGACCATTTCCAATGCTGCGCTACTTTTTCCACCATTTCCCGTTCTAATGGGGAAAAGAAACCATCAATATATGCGAGTGCCAAAATTTGTCGCATTGCTTCAGCTTGCTGACTTCGAGGCACTTGAAGTGCTATTTCTGTTATAGATATTTGTTGTTCATCTTGAGCGAGTATTTTTTCCATTTCTAAGAGTGTGCGTTGTCCAGCTTGGGTTTTAGTTGCTAATTCCCGTAAAGCTTTCGACTCTTCACTGTGAATTTGTTGGTCGGCACAGACTATATGTGTTAGTAGTAAAAATGGGTAATCTAGTTGTTCGGAGCTTTTTGAATCGGACATCTTTTTAGGGAATGTGAAGTGGTGAGAATTGAAGTTAGTAAATATAGTTAAGTGTTAATCAATTTGGCAAAGAAGGTGGTGGTGGTGGAGATTGAGAAGGTCGAGGGATGTAGGTAGGTTTGGGACGACAAGCTTCTAGAACGGCGGTTCTAAATTGTTCTACTCGTTCCGATTTTTTATAAAACAAAATTACATTGGTTCTGGTGGTGTAAATGGCAATATATCGCTGTTTAATAACAAAGGCTAAAACAATAAAGATAATGCCAATGAAGAACCAGAGGGTAAAGATTCCTAACCAAAATAGCGACCAAGTACAGCCTTCTCCAATTTCGACTCCTTTAACATCTTGAATGGGAACAACTATTTCTTTAGTTTCTAATCCGAAAAATTCTTCAGATTTAGTTTGTAGGGTATCACCGACAATTTTTATAGTTAAGCTGCCACTGGTTTGCACAGCAACTACGCCGACAAATTGACCGGAAGTACCGCTGATTTGGGTGATTGAATTAGCTTTCATTTTTGGGTTTTTGAAACTGAAAAAACGACATAAATCATGTGAATTTGAGAAATCTTATTTATTTATTGATTACTGTACTTAATCAACAAAATCGAAAGTCAATTATTGAATATTAGGGATAGGCAATGGTGTAAAAATAACCCCGGCCTTCTTGACTTAAACGGGCTTTACCTAATGCCACTAGAACTATTAATGTTTCCTGAGCATAATAGTCAAGTTTCCAACCGTATGTATAGGGAAGATTCAAGTTTTTAGCAACTGGTTTGAGAATAGTAGAAGCATCTTCTTTGGTAACTTTGTAACCTTTTAATTCGTTATGTAGATACTCCACAGCTTTGTCAGGAATATCATAAGAGTAAGTTACTTGTTCTCTATTTGGATTGACTTGCTCTACTCGGTAAAAATTTTCTTGGTAATAAACGCGACGGCGGTTACGTAGTTTGACTTGTCCAACAAATTTAATCAATTGTTTCTCCTGTTTTATTTGAGCGATCGCATTTTCTGGTAGATGGCTAGAGTAGAAAAAGTGCGATCGCATATAACAAAATCTCTCTCCGCGAAAACCTCACACTAATTAATTTACTTAGAAGTAAGTAAATTAATTATTAGGCTCAAAACCTTTAGATGAATTTTGCTTGTTTCTTGTGCTAGATTTAGTCGAGCTATGTTTAACCTGATTACTTGCACGAGGCACTTCGGTTGCGTTTTGATTGAGGGAGTTTTTGTCATTCCGTCCTTTATAGTGGATTTTATTGACTTCTCTCTCAAACTTTTTGTAGTCAGCAATTGTTTCAGTTGGTTCTAAATCAAGCTTGTATTGATCTCGGAGTTTTTGAATACCTTTTTTAGCTTCAATACCAGCTGGACTATCATCCAATATATTTTCCATTTTTACAAAAAGCTCCGCTGCATCTATGTGCCTTGCTGACTTGGGATAATCGCGGAAGAAGGTTGCTTTAAGCTGGCGTATTTTCTCTGAAATACGCTTATCGTTAAATTTTTGCAATGCAGCAATCTTCATTTCATTGAGACATTTAAAGAGAACTTTAAAATTATTTTGAAATTCTTCAATACCATTGATTGCATTGTTCTGCTGGATAGTATCGATTACACTTCTGGCAAAACCAACTTTGTCGATTTGAAGATTCTGTTCTTTAAAGCAAGCTTCGATTGCTTTAAAGACTGTTACATTTTCTATTAATTTAGCATTGATAGCATCTTCAGTAATACTTTCAACACTACTCTTATTTGCATGAAAAACCTTTGCGTAGCTGCGTGCAGCTACTACACATATTGGTAATGGTATAAGGTCTTCTAATTCAATTGGTATCGTTTTTTTAGAGGATGTAAGTGTATATTCATTAGACCATTCCTTATCCTTAATTTGTAGGATAAATTCCTCACTTAATAACGGCTTTTCATTCTCATTTTTGGGAAGATTATTTCTTGCTTCATAACTTTCACGATTACTGTTTAAGAGTAAAATCATTGCTGGTTGCTGCTCTATATTTTGACCAAGGGCTAAGTAAACCAAATAAGGTATATTTGATGCTACCCCTGCTGGAATTATAGTGAGGTGATTCAAATCCAAGTGATTTAAATCCAGCGTTTCCAATTCCGATACATTACGACAAGAGTTTAAATGTGCAGCAGCTCCTGCAATTAGTATTTGTTCAGAAAGACCTTCTACCATTAAGTTACAATTACCAATGAAGGCAGTTTCTCCTACAAAAGCTCCAAAAGCGGATCTCAATGGTTCATAATGATTTTTTGCTGCATCTTCTACTACTCTTGTTCCTTCGTCTTCCACTCCTTTCTCTAAAACGCGAATACGTTCAGCATGGTTTTTGTCGATCAGAAAGGGAGAGTGAGTGACATAAACTACCTGAACTGGAGGCTTACCATCTTTACCATCTGCGAAAGCTTTAAAGATTTTAAGTAAATCTTGTTGTGCTTGGCTTGATAGGTAAGCATCGGGTTCATCCATCAACAAAATTTCTGGAGCTTCATTTTCTAGTTTATGAGCTTTGTACTGAATATAGTAGCTTAAAAAATACTTCAATCCTTGGCTTCGCTCTGAAAACGAGTATGTAGTACCAGTCCGATCCCTTATTGCAAACCTTAAATGGTAATTATTAGCTGACACTACCAAACGAAAATCACGGTCTTGAACCCACCAACTCGGAAAATTAAGATTTTCTTCTAAATTTTTGTTAATTCGATCGATGATAGCTCCACTGTATCCCTCTTTTCCAGCTTTCAACAAGTTATTAGTAAGTTCTAATAAAAATTCTGGGTCAACATTAGCAACTTCACAAATAAGTTTGTAAGCTAGATCAAACTCTTGCTCTCTCCTTTTGAGTTCATCTCTACTCATGCCATTATTTGTCAAAAGCCTTTTTAGGGTGTTAATTTTTTTAACGTCATCCCCGAGTTCAATAGGAATTTTATAGAATTCAACAGGGACTGACGCTTGTACTTTACGCCCATCTTCCAAAGTGCGCCATCCAGTATCAATACCTTTTTGACTTGTAAATGAGGACTCATCAGTAGCAATGGTATCAAGTATTTTGTCAATCTCTTCTCTTTGCCATTGTTCAAGTAGAGTAGTTTCTCGACCACTTTTCTTTTGACCTTCGGCTCGTATTCTTATACGCTCAATTGGTACGCTATCTGGAAGTGCTACTTTTGAGTCTATACGGAAAGGTTTGGGTAAAATTTTAGAAAATAGGTTTATTTTTTCAGGATTTACTCGATATTGCTTATAGTTTCCCTCTCCGTTAGGTAAATAAATAATTAAATCGGTTTTGTTTGTACGAAAAATTAAAAAACAATCGAAATTTTGTTCTTCAGATGGTATATTGGCAGCCTTTCTAACTTGATCTTGCTCTATATCAGATAAATCTTTCCATTCATACCCAAAATCAGGAAACCTAAATTTACCTTTCGTTACTGTAAAAAATTCAGAATTACGGCAGAAATCTTCGCCAGTAATATTTTCTCCAGTAATATCCTTTTCAGAGATACCTTTTTCAATCGCACTCAATAGATGAGATTTACCAGATTCGTTAGCGCCAACAATTGTTGTTATCTTATGATCAATTGGAATCTCAACGTATGGATACCACTTTTCTTGATCTTCATCTACTATTTCCCAGGGGGTCGCCTGACTAGGATCTAAACGAGACTTTTTGAGGTAATCATAATTGAAAGATTTGTAGAACCGGATGAAGAGTTTTGTAAGACGCATTGATTTTTTCCTTTTTGTAGTCGTCCAACTATTAACCAGGGCAAAGTCAAAAAATTATGCAAATTATGCAGACAGGGGAAAGTTTGCCATCTGCCCCAAATCAGTGCTTAATCACTTAACTGAGATAAGCCTAACCGCTTTTTCTGCCAACGTCAAGTATATGAGGAAACTAATCTCAGTAAAATGAGCAAGCACAAGGGAGTTAGGTTGCTAACCCACTTCAGCAGTCTTTTGTTCCCACGTTAGCGAGTCAGAAGCTTTCTCAGAGAAAAGAGTTTTGCAATTTCAAGCTCTCTGTCGTAAGATACATTTCTCAGCTTGACTCATTAAACTGAGGTAAAGCGGATACAATAAATAACAACTGAGAATTTTCTCTGAATAAGAAACTGTTAATAGTACGTATGTATTAATGGATGACAATGATTCCGCAAAAGTTTTTAAGAAATCTAGCCACAAATTTTGGGATTTCGGACAACGAATTTGAGGCACTATCTCGAGCGATCGAAGGGGAATCGATGGATGCGATCGCCCAAGAACTAGGAGTCAGCAAAGACGCACTTCAAAAAAGACTGGGAGAAGTTTACAAAAAATTCCAAATCATCGGTCGTGGTCCTGGAAAGCTGGCTAAATTACAACAAATTCTCATCTCAGAATATCAACAGCAGATGGCTAATTTTAGCAATCGTACTGATAAAAAAGAGACAGAAGAATCAGCCATTAGCATTGACACTACCCCAGCTATCAACGAAGTTATTCCCAAAGAAACAGCAAAGACCAAAACAGACCTCCATATCGATTGGGGTGAAGCGCCAGATGTCCCGATTTTTTCCGGTCGTAGTGCTGAACTCAGCACTTTAAAACAATGGATAATTAACGATGCTTGTCGATTAGTAGCAGTGCTGGGAATGGGAGGAATCGGCAAAACAGCATTAGCAGTAAACGCAGTCCAACAAATTCAAAATCAGTTTGATATAGTTATTTGGCGCAGTCTTCGCTATTCTCCACTTAGTCAAGAGATTTTCACCGATTGGCTGCAACTTTTATCTAATCAACAAGACATTAATTTAGCCGAAGATATTGGCAAGCAAATCAAACAACTAATCAAATATTTACGCACCTCTCGCTGTTTACTAATACTAGATGACGTAGAAACGATTATGCTCTTCGGACAGTTAGCAGGATACTATCGTTCAGGATATGAAGATTATGGAGAACTAATCAAACAGATAGGAGAACTACAGCATAATAGTTGCTTACTGTTAATCAGCCGAGAAAAACCACTAGAAATTGCCTCTCTAGCCGGGGAGACACTACCTGTGAGAGCATTGCAATTGAGTGGACTAGACTCAGAAGATGCTAAAAAAATTATCAAATCATCTCCAGGTCTATCTAACTTAGAAAATGAGTTATTATCCGAACTCGTTTATTTGTATGGAGGAAATCCTTCAGCTTTAAAAATCGCTGTGAAAACTATTCAAGAGTTATTTGCAGGTGATATTCAGCAATTTTTGGAGCAAGGTACTGTTGTGATCGGTGACATTTTAGGAAACATTTTAAATCAGCAGTTTGAGCGAATTCATGATTTAGAAAATAAATTGATATTATGGTTAGCATTAAGCTCTCAGGCTTTATCTGCTCTAGAACTGCAATCAGAACTAGGATTTACCGTAGAATTATCAGAGTTAATCACAGCTTTGGAGTCACTTTTGCGACGCTCTCTAATTGAAAAAACCACCGAAGAACGAGTGGCGAAGTTTACTTTACAGCCTGTAGTAAGAAAATACGTCACGGATAAATTTAAAAAACAAATCTATCAAATAATAGCAGATGTAGAAACTGAACCAGGCAGCTTAGAAAAGAATAGTAATAATTCTACTTCTCTATTAGATATCCAAGTTGCCAAACACTTGAACAAAATTGGGTATCAGCAATACTTAGATGGGGAATTTAAAAGTGCCAAATTTAATTTAATCTGGGCGACTAAGTTTAATCCTAATCTAGAAGCGGCTCATTATAATTTAGGGGCGACTTACGAACAACTGCAAGATATATCTAATGCTCGTAATCACTACGAAATTGCGGCAAAGTTTAACAACCGTGCTGGCTATGCTGCTATTAGCAACTTAACCCGATTGGAGATTAGATCGGGAAATATTGATACCGCTATCAACCTCATTTTATCGATTTTGCCCCAAGTTAAAGATGAGATAATTCTGGCAGCTTTACAGAAAAACTTGGGGTGGGCTTATTTTCTGCAAAATCGCTATGATGAAGCTGAGGTAGAGCTTTTGAAATCCATTGAACTTAATAATCTTCACCCACCGACTCATTACATTTTGGCAGAGGTGAAAGAAGCTCAAGGAAATATCCAAGAGGCTTTAGTTTATTATGAAAGTTTTCTCAAATGCGATCGCAGTGACAAAAAACCGCAAGGAACACATTGGAGACTGCCAGAATTAGATGTTTGGAAAATCACAGCACAGCAACGCTTGAATTCTGCAAATAATTAGCAGTCTCCGAAATTTAAGGATTTAGAGATAATTAACTATAGTTAGGGGGAACAATAGGATCGTCATTTCCATTCCTACCTTTTTTGGCTTGAGGCTGAAATTTTTCTACTAATGGCGGATGGGATATGAATTTATGAGATGCAGAAAATTGTTCTTCACTAGCAATATTAGTTCCTAAAGATGCAGGAATAATCATGCTAAACATGAAGAGAGAAGATAAAATTGTAGGTGTCATTGTACCCGTTTCTCCGTTAAATGAATTAGGAATTTTTGGAGAAGCGAGTTGGCCAACTGCGCTCTTCTATTAACCAGGGCGTAGTTGAAAAATTATGCAGGTTTTGGGAAAATATTTTTTGGACTCAGAAACCAGAATTTTGCAGAACTTGTTTGTAGTAGGCACGCTTAGTGCCATTTTTGCTGATTAGCTGTTTATACAAGTCCGATCTTACCGGATATGATATTAAAGGTTGAAATTTTAACACAGATAACTATATTGCTCGTACTAAATCCCAATGTTTTGCCATAAATCGGCTGCAATAAAACTCGACAAATGCCCTACATTTGTTGTTGCAATCACGACATTGGGAGCGGCTAGAGTCATAGCCTGAGCAATCAAAATCATATCACCGTCAATCGTTTTGTCCCCCGCCGTTGGTCGTCCCTGCTGGCGAGCTTCTGCCCAAAGATTAGCAGCTTGACGCATAGCAGCGGTTGTAATTGGCAAATATTCAGTAATTTTGGCTAAACTATCTAAACGAGAAATTCCCTTTATTTTATTAGCTCGCAACAATTCACGACGAACTTCGTAATCAGCAATCTCTGGAAGAATAATTCGACTGTCTGATGTGATATGAGATTGAAGCCACTGATTACAAGCAATACCTTGAGTAGAGAGTTTGGGATTGGTAATTAGTCCAATTGGGCCAGTATCTAATACAATAACTTGGCTCACCAAGTCACTCCTTTCAATTCCAAAGGAAATAACTTGCGTTCAGAAAGCCGATCTTCATCTAATACTTGGATTAGGTACTGTCCTGTTTCTTGCTGTTCCTCAACATCCTCGTCATCAATCCAACTTTGAAGTACATCAACCGCTTGAGTTTGTTTTTGCTTTAATAAAATAGATTGTGTTAAAAGCTGCAAGGCGATCGCCTCAACGGAAAGCCCCTGTTGTTCGGCTTTCTCATGGAGATACTGCTCTAATTCTGGGGGGAGGTTGAGGGTTAATGTCATAATGCTTTTTCAGAACACTAAAATGGTATAAGTAGAGCTTTGCAGATATTTTAGCGTAAGCCGGAACAGGTAAAAGCAGCCCAGTAGAAGGGATGGGAGAAGGGAAAATTTTGAACACACAAAATATCCAACCGTTCTAAGGCGTTGTAAATACGAGTTGCTACTGTAGCACGCTTCTCCTCTTCCTGTTGCCATTCCAGATACTCAACAGAGCTTTTTGGGTAAACATTGAGATGATCTTCTGCTTCCTGACGCGAGTTTTCTGCTTGCTCAAATTTCTGTTCTAATAGTTCAAGAAGCTGAGATTGATAATTAGTTTTAAGTTGTTCACCTGTTAAGGTACGCAAACTAACTTGTGCTTGTTGCAAAGATTCTGGGCGGTTGTATCCTTGCTGTCGTTTTTGATGATAAAAAATAGAAAATAAAGCTGTAGCTAAGTCATCAAC
>JBAVZX010000853.1:0-7854 GCA_049589015.1 Phormidium sp.
ACGCATGGTAGTGACTCGCCCTAACTTTACAATATTAGATGAAGCAACTAGTGCTTTAGATTTGAAAAATGAAGAAAAGTTATATGAACAATTACAAGAAACTAAAACAACTTTTATCAGTGTAGGACATCGAGAAAGCTTGTTTAACTATCATAAATGGGTATTGGAGTTAACAGAAAACTCCCGATGGCGAATTGTTTCTGTATCGGATTATCGGCAACAAAAAGCGATCGCTATTCCTACCCCAGAAAGTTCTCCAAGCTCGATCGATAATTCTCCTCCAATTCTCCCCGAAAATATCTCTGAAATAACCATAGAAATTGTCCCAGATAATTCTCCTCCAATTCCTTCCGAAAATATCTCGGAAATTTCCGCAGAAATTGGCTCAATTATAGGATTGTCCCATAAGGAAATACAGCAGTTAACAAATTACCAAATTAGCAGCATTAGAAGTATGGCAAGTCAAGGTAAAACTGTTACAACTGAAGACGGCGGAACTTACTACTATAATAAAGATCCTAAAGTGTTGAAATGGGTGCCAATTTAGAGTTTAGGCAAAAAAATTGTCGCTCTCTCGTACTTGTAGTGGAAAAGCTTTATTTTGGGAGCCAGCAACTAGGACTTGGATTCATCAGGTCACTAGAATTTCATTAATTAAGGTTCTTCCAACGATATAGTGATACCAAATCCGGTTTAAATACCCCCGCTATTCTTTAGTCCGCGTAGGCGGACTTTGTTTGTGTAGCAGCGATTTCAATCGCCCAATCATAAAGGGGGTAGCTGACCCGGATTTGGTATGATTCGTTTCCTAGCCATCTTCCACCTTTTGGTCTACTGACTGTGCCTGGTTAAGACAAGCATTTAACCGCTCCGCTAAAACTTGAACATTTGGCGGAGTCATCATCGTTATATGATCTCCTGGGACAAACTCGACATCTACTGGCTTGCTAGAATAGTTATTCCAACCCCAGGCAGAATCTTGGAGAACTTCGTGGGCAATTTCAAACTCTTCAGGTTTAAACTCACTAGAGCGAAACAGAGAAATGGGTATACGATGAACCTGTTGTGGGAAATACTCCGCTTTATTATCAGCTTGGTAAGCTTCCGCTAACTGCCATAAATAAGTAGCATCAGCATCAGGAGGTAGAAGATCGAGTATTTTCAAGTATTCTAAAACATATTGAACTTGTGCATCAGCCGCCAAAGTAAGAAGCTGCTGGGTATCCAACTCCAAATCTTTTGCAAAAGCAATTTTTATCGCTTGAGCAAAATCAATCAGCCATTGAATATCACTCCGATTAACTTCCTTTCCTCCAGAAATGGGCGCATTAGTATCAAGAATCGCAACTAGAGCCACCTCTTGTCCCTGACAAACCAACTGCTGTGCCATTTCATAAGCCACTCTACCACCAAAAGAATGACCTGCCAAAAAATATGGCCCTTGAGGTTGTAAGGCTTGCATTGCCTGAACGTAGCCAGCAGCTATCTCCTTAATCCGGTTGGCAGGCATTAATTTCCGCTCATCAGAATGATTCGCTTGGAAAGTGTAAAAAGGTTGGTCTGGAGGGAAACAACGGGCTAAGTTATACAGATAGAACGGATAGCCACCCGCGCCAGGAAGACAAAACAGAGGTGGACGAGAACCCATTGGCTGAAGAGCAATCAAAGGAGAATAATCAGAGGTAGCGGTATCTTTTTGCACCACAATTGCCAATTGTTCAATTGTAGGATTTTGGAAGAAAGTAGCTAAAGAAATATCCTGATTAAAATGCTGCTTAATTTGAGCTATTAAGTAAGGAGTTAACAGGGAATGACCACCAAGGCCAAAAAAGTTATCTTTAACCCCCACATTGTCAAGTTTGAGAATCTTTGACCAAATTTGTGCCAGTTTTAGCTCTACGGGGTTCCGGGGTGAAACATAAGTATCCGAATTAGGATAAAAATCAGGTGTAGGCAAAGCACGACGGTCTATTTTGCCATTAGGAGTTAAAGGCAAGAACTCCAACATGACAAAAGCACTAGGAACCATGTAGTCTGGCAATTTTGCTTTCAGATATTGCCGCAATTCGTTGGTTGTAATGGTAGTTTCTGTTTCTGTTACGGTGTAAGCTACTAAGCGTCGATCGCCCAAAACATCCTCATCAGCAATAACAACAGAGGTTTGAACTTGGGGATATTGATTCAGAACTGCTTCAATCTCGCCCAATTCAATACGAAAACCATGAATTTTTACTTGATTGTCAATCCGCCCCAAGTATTCAATATTGCCATCACTTTGGTAACGGGCTAAATCTCCGGTTTTATAGAGGCGGGAATTGGGTTCTTTGCTAAAGGGATTAGGTATGAATTTCTCATTTGTTAATTCTGGTTGGTTAAGATAGCCCCTGGCTAATCCTGCCCCACCAATGTACAATTCACCAACAACACCGATCGGAACTATTTGGAGAAAAGAATCAAGAATGTGTATTTCCGTATTCGCAATAGGACGACCTATAGACTCAGAAAAATCTAGAAAATCAGTAGCCCCCTCGCTAGATTTCACCTCATAAATCGTTGACCAGATAGTAGTTTCCGTCGGACCATACACATTCCACAAACACTCACTCCTTACCAGAAGCGCCATCGAAAGAGAGCCAGCCAACGCCTCACCACCACAAAGAATTTTCAACCCAGGATTTCCTTGCCACCCAGCTGCTAACAGCAATCGCCAAGTCGCCGGAGTCGCTTGCATGATTGTTGCACCAGATTCCAGCAACTTCGCTGATAATTTTACGCCATCAACAGTCTGTTCTCTAGGAACTAAGACAACTTGAGCACCAACAAGTAATGGTAAATATAACTCCAACGCCGCAATGTCAAAACAGATAGTAGTAACTGCCAGAAGAATATCCGATTCAGTGATGCCTAACTCCTGCTTCATTGAGTGTAGAAAGTTCGTAACTCCAAAATGCGTGATTTGAACTCCTTTGGGTTTTCCTGTCGATCCAGAAGTATAGATAACATAAGCCAAGTTTTCTACACCAACCTGACTAAAAATATTAGATTGACTTTGCTGTGCGATGATTTCCCAATCTGCATCCAAGCTTATCAAATGAAGCTCAAGTTGAGGTAGTTTCTTCACTAAATTTTCTTGAGTCAAGAGTATGGATACTTGAGAATCAGACAACATGAAAGCCAAACGTTCTGTTGGATAATTTGGGTCAAGGGGTACATAAGCTCCTCCTGCTTTGAGAATGCCTAATAAACCAACGAGCATTTCTAGGGAACGTTCTACACAAATTCCTACTAACACATCTGCTCCCACTCCCAAAGAGCGCAGATAGTGTGCTAATTGATTCGCTCGATTATTTAATTCTTGGTAAGTCAATTGTTTTGATTCAAATACTACTGCTACCGCATCGGGTGTTCTTAAACACTGCTCCTCAAACAGCTGATGCAAAGATTTATCTAGTGGATAATCAATTTGAGTATGATTCCACTCAATTAATTGCTGTTGTTCAGCTTCCATTAACAATGACAATTGAGAAATTCGCTCTTGGGGATTGGCGATAATTGCAGATAACAAAGTGAGAAAATGACCCGTCATTCGCTCAATAGTATTACCATCAAATAAATCCGTATTGTATTCCCACAGTCCCACCAGTCCATTAGGTGTGTTCTCCATTGATAAAGTTAAATCAAACTTGGCGATCGCATTTTCTACCTCGATCGGACTGATAGCTAATCCCTCTAGTTCCAATTGAGAAACCGGGGCATTTTGGAGAACAAACATTACCTGGAATAGAGGACTATAGCTCAAACTTCTCTTTGGTTGCAAAGCCTCCACCAGCATTTCAAAAGGCAAATCCTGATGAGTGTAAGCTGCTAATGATACTTGCCGCACTCGATCGAGCAGTTCAATGAAACTAGGATCTTCTGATAAATTTGTCCGCAACACTAATGTATTGACAAAAAAGCCAATTAACCCTTCAATTTCACTCTGATTCCGATTAGCAATGGGAGTTCCTATGAGGATATTTGATTCTCCTGTATAGCGGTAGAGTAACGTCTTAAACCCAGCCAATAGGGTCATAAATAATGTTACCCCTCGTTCTTGACTAAGTTGAGTCAATTTTTCTGTCAGTTCCGCCGACAATTCAAACTCTCGGTGTGCGCCAACAAATGTTTGTACCGCCTTTCTGGGTCGGTCTGTAGGCAGCGATAATAAACTTGGAACATCTGCCAATTGTTCTTTCCAGTAACTCAATTGCGTTTGCAGAACTTCTCCTTGCAACCATTCTCTCTGCCATAAAGCAAAGTCAGCATACTGAATCGGTAATGGGCTTAAAGGTGATGGCTGACCTTGAGCATAAGCATTGTATAACTCTGCTAGTTCTTTAACAAACACACCGATCGACCAGCCATCATTAACAATATGGTGCATACACAAGATCAAGATGTGTTCAGTTTCAGATAATTTTATTAGTGAAGCTCGAAGTAAAGCATCATTTGCTAAGTCAAAAGGTTGAATGGCTTGTTGTTGCACTAATTCAGTTACAGTGATTTCCTGTTGATTTGTTGGTAACTCTTTTAAATCGACTACCAATAATTTCCAGTTAGTTTCTGTATAAATAATTTGAGCCGCTTGCCCCTCTAAATTGATGAAATTAGTACGTAAGGCTTCGTGACGCTGAACAATTTCTTGGAAGCTTCCTTCTAAGGCAGTTACATTTAGCATTCCGACCAGGCGTAATGCTGCTGAGATATTATATAACCCACTATTCGGTTCAAACTGGTCAATAAACCATAATCTAGTTTGGGCATAAGACAAGGGCAAGTCACTATTATTTTTTCTCTTGAAGATAGATGGTAAAGCCAGTTGCGAATTCTGTTGCTTTAACTGCCCAATAAGATAAGCTAATTCAGCAACGGTGGGAGCTTCAAACAGACTCTGCAAGGGCAATTCTACTTGCAAGTGGCTACGGAGACGTGACATTAATTGAGTAGCGATTAGAGAATGTCCCCCTAGTGCAAAGAAATTGTCATGAATCCCAACTAAATTTAAATTAAGAATTTGTCCCCAAAGATTTACCAGAATTTCTTCAATGGGAGTACGGGGAGGCTCATATCGATCTTTTTGTGCGTTGTGGAAATCAGGTTTTGGTAAAGCCCGACGGTCTACCTTTCCATTAAGTGTCAGTGGCAAAGTTTCCAGAATCACAAAAACACTCGGTATCATGTATTCCGGTATCCTAGTTTTCAGGTATTGCCGCAATTCACTGATGTCAGCCGTTGCTTCTGTTTCAGTTACGATATATGCAACCAGGCGTTTATCTTCCGGTATATCTTCTCTAGCAACAACCACAGATGCTTGCACTTGAGGATGTTGGCTGAGAATAGATTCAATCTCACCCAACTCAATACGGAACCCCCGTATTTTTACTTGATTATCAATCCGCCCCAAGTATTCAATGTTCCCATTTGGTAAATAGCGGACTTTATCTCCGGTTTTATATAAACGGGAATTCGGTTCATCGCTAAAAGGATTAGGAATGAACTTCTCATTAGTTAACTCTAGTCGATTTAAGTAACCCTTAGCTAAAGAAGCCCCTCCGATATGCAATTCTCCTGGTACTCCTAGAGGTACTGGTTGCAGATTGCCGTCCAGTATGTAAACCTGAGTATTAGCTATTGGGCGACCGATCGCAGGTGAAGAAACATTACTTTCCTGATTCGAGACTACTAGCCCAGAAGTTGTAACCACCGTATTCTCAGTTGGCCCATAATTATTCACCACCTGGAATGGAACTAACTGCGAAGGATAATTGTGCAGCTTATCCCCACCAATCAACATAGTTCGCAAAGCCACCTCTTCATTCCACTCCAGAAGCAATAACCTCTCCGCCAAAGGTGTAGGCAGAAAACTAATACTAATTTTTTGCCCGATCAACCAGTCTCGCAAATCTGTTGGAGAATACAAGACTTCAGATGTTACCAAATAAACACTAGCTCCCGCACTCAGGTAAGGCCACAACTCCCATACTGCCGCATCAAAAGCAGTTCCAGCCAATTGTGTCGCCTTGTCCGTAGACGTGATTTCAAAAGTTCTTTGATGCCAGAATACCAAATTTAACAGCGATTGATGGCTCACCAGCACCCCTTTAGGCTGACCAGTAGAACCAGAGGTATAAATTATGTATGCTAAGTTCTCTGCTTGCACATTTGTACTGAGATTATCTTGACTCCATTGCGAAATTTCCAGCCAGTCAGTATCCAAACAGACTTTCTGGGCTGCGACTATACTTAATTTGTCCACCAGTCGCTGTTGTGTCAGCAGCATTCCCACTTGAGAATCTTCCAGCATAAAATTTAAGCGTTCCGCCGGATATTCTGGGTCTAGAGGAACATAAGCACCTCCAGCCTTAAGAATTCCCAGTAGTCCTACTATCATTTCTAGGGAACGTTCTGCACAAATCCCCACCAGCACATCTGCACCTACTCCCAACGATCGCAAATAATGTGCTAGCTGATTCGATCGGCTATTCAATTCATTGTATGTCAACTGTTCTTCCTCAAACACCACTGCTACAGCATTTGGTGTTCTCTCAACTTGTGCTTCAAACAACTGATGCACACATTTATCTACCGGATACTCAATTTTAGTCTGGTTCCATTCAATTAACAATTGATGCTGTTCAAACTCAGTTAACATTGGCAATTGGGAAATCAGCTGCATTGGACTCGCGACAATTGCTTCTAACAAAGTCACAAAATGACCCAACATCCGACTAATTGACCCATCATCAAATCGGTTGCCATCATAGCTAATTCTTAACAGCAATTGTTCCCCAGGAGCAGCTACAAACGTCAGCGGATAATTCGTTTGTTCAATACCTCGGAAATTAGAAAGTGAAAATTCTTCATTATCTTCTGAGGTTGTGTTGTCGATCGGATAATTCTCAAACACTACGATACTATCAAACAAAGAAGTACCTCTAGGAACATCACTATATCCCTGAATCTCCACTAAAGAGCTATAAGAATATTGCTCCGATTCCACCAATTGCACCTGTAAATCTTTCAACAATCCGAGTAGTTCAGTGTTTTCAGAGATTTGGACGCGCACAGGTAAAGTGTTAATAAATAAACCTACGATCGACTCTACTCCAGAAACGATCGGCGGACGACCAGAAACAGTCACACCAAAAACTAGATCGGTTTCTTGAGAATAGCGAGACAGTAGTATTGCCCAAGTTGCCTGCACTAAATTATTCAGTGTCAACTGCTGCTCTCGGACAAAAGATATCGCAGCTGCGGTTGCTGCTACACTTAATTTTATTTCTTGTTCCCCATAACTGACATTATTGCCCTTTTCTCGGTTCGACAAAGGTTTGTCGAAAGTTAAAGGAGTCGGAACACTAAATCCTTGCAGTTTTCCTCGCCAATAAGCTTGTGATTTCGCTACATCTTGTTGTCCTAACCAAGCAATATAATTACGGTAGCTTTTTGATAGTTGAGCATTTAAAGTTTTTCCTTGAGAAATTGCTTGATAACAAGTCCACAAGTCTTGAAATACCAAAGGTAATGACCAGCCATCTAGCAATATATGGTGAAAACTCCAGACAAATTGGTAAGTATTTTCTTTCCATTGAATCAGATGTAAACGCATCAATGGTGGTCTAGAAAATGAGAAACCCAGTTGTCGATCGGCATCAAGTAACACCTGTAATTCCTGTTGCTGCTGTGGTGCTGATAACTCTCGCCAGTCAGTTGTTTGAAGCTTCACATCCACTTGTCGCAATACAACTTGCACAGGTTGAGCCAAAGATTCCCAGACAAAAGCAGTGCGGAAAACCGAATGATGCGCCACCACTT
>JBAVZX010000854.1:0-11368 GCA_049589015.1 Phormidium sp.
TTGGATACCAAATACATCTATAGGAGTTCCTTTTGACTTTAAACCTGCTAATAAACGCAGTATTGCTGCTCTTTTGGCATCAGAATCTGGATTATCGTACTCCAGTCCATTGTCGTTGTAAACTAACAATGCCTTTGGGTCTGCTTTCGCAGCTGCACGAAAAGCTAGGTCAATGTAATCTAGCCCTAAAAGCTCCAGCCAAGGCAATTTACGCAGACCATCTGCCCTTCCATCTGCTATCCTAATTGCCTCATTCACCACATCCCAGGAATGTATTTTCCCTGCATAATGCTTCACCACCGTCTCAATGTGTTCCACAAGCATTTTTTCAGCATTTTGACGGTTGACAACTTCATTAAACCAAGGCGGGTTACTGTAATGCCACAACAGAGTATGTCCCCTAAACAGCATATTGTGTTTGCGGGTAAATTTCAGCAACCAGTCGCCACGAGTAAAATCAAATCGATCGGGAGTCGGACGCAAATCTGCCCATTTGAGATTTCCTTCTGGCACCAGTATGGCGCACTCTTGGGCAAAACTTTTGGCGTAACCTGTATCCTTAGCAAGATATTGCTGCCAAGCTGCTGCTCCATAAATTAAACCTTTAGCTGCCGCTCGCTCTTTTAGAGGAGCGTTTCCCTTGACTGTAAAATCTCGACTTTGAGCTACAAGAGATTGCCATTTATTTTTCATCGGTTGCTTGAAGACATCCGCCAAAGCCCAAACACCTGCCCCTGCCAGAGCGCCCAATCCAAACAGGAAATTTCTTCTTCCTCTTTTGGTTAAATTTTTGCTCATCAACGCCACTTATACGCTGCCTAATTAATTGTTATTTTGCTGGGAGTTTTAACTTAGTCGATCTGCCTTTTATGTCTACTTCATGTCCTTAATTTTTTACATATAATATAATAGCGGTTAGGTGGAATAAGAAAATTAAAAAATCCTTTTCTTTCATATAACGAGCTTTTATGCTTACTTGTAATTTTTGATTCTCAAACAAACTTTTCCATCCCTTCCCTGTTCTTTCGCAGATACACTCATACCGATCCCTTTTTGATACCCATTTTACATATAACTTTCGGAGGGAATTGGGCAGCCAACTACCAAACCAAATCATGTGGTGTTCATCAAGTATTTGAAATCGGTTTGGCACGGTGATAAATCCGTATCCAGATGGTTTCAATACTCTCATTAACTCAGCTGCCACAAGCTCCTGTTGCTGATATGAAATATGCTCGAACATATCAGTAGAAACCACGAAGTCAAACCATTCATCAGGCCAAGGAAGCTTTCTAGCACTGTCAAGCTTTACATCTGCTCCCACAGCGCGTTTTCTTGCCCATTTAACCCTCTGCTCGTCAATGTCTATCCCACAAACTTCCTCAAAATGCGGTTGTAATGCCTTAAGGAAACTCCCAAAACCGCAGCCAATGTCTAGGACTCGATGTTTTTTTTGGATGTTAATACTGGAATCAGACAAAATATCTTTAATAAATTTTTCCAGTCTGGAAGTATCCTGCATATACTGAATCCAGCCAGATTTATAGATACCACTCCAATCATCTGCATCCGAGCTTTCTATAAGAAACTTATGGAATTCTTCCTCTACCGGATCGAAACTATCTTTCTGTGTGTTTAAATCTCGTGTAGTCATTAGATTACCGCTCTCAATTATGACTTTACTACATTAGGCTGTATCTCATTCAATCAATACCCGCTATCACGACGGCTAATAATCTGGTAATGGAGATTTCTGGATCTTTTAGAAGGGTAATAATAAAATATTATCAAATCAAATAAATATTTGTCAATATAATTTACTTAAATTAACTATAAAATTTATTTTCTCACTAAAATATAATAAACTATTCCAGGTTTTTTCTGTTATACTGTAAGTCGTTTTCGAGCGTGTAATCTTTCTGCTTGAGTGCTTGGCTCATCAAGTCATGGTAATCTAGGCCCACTAATTTTAGGTAAATATCCAATTTTAATCAAATCTTCTTTGAGGATTAATAGTAGCTTCTTCTGAAAGTGTGATTAAGGCGGGCAACATGAAAATAGCTTATATCATCTCGGCGTATAAGTATCCAGAACAACTAATACGCCTGATTGATAGACTAAATACTGAGCGTACCCATTTTTTCGTGCATCTCGACAAAAAAATGGACGATCGCATATATTTCCATCTTGTCGAACGACTCCAGCATTTTCCTAATGTTTGCTTATTGGAACGCCACAAATGTTATTGGGGAGATTTCGGTCATGTCAAGGCGAGTATTAAGGGGATAGAAGAGATCTTCAAAAATAATATTCCTTTTGATTATGCAGTACTTTTAACCGGACAAGACTACCCCATTAAATCAAACAGTCAAATTGAGGCATTTTTTAAACAAAATGAAAGAAAGTCGTTTATGGAATATTTTGCACTGCCTTTTGAAAAATGGCCAAAAACAGGTGGATTAGACCGCATTGAAAATTGGCATTTCATTTTATTCAATAAGCATTTATCAGTGCCAATAAAACGCTCTTTTCCTAAAGGTTTGCAGCCCTTTGCCGGGTCGTCTTATTGGTGTTTGTCTAGAGAATGTGTGGAATATATCCACGATTTTATTAGTAATAATAACGATTATGTCAAATATTTCAAGTATGTTTTCATTTCCGATGAGATTTTTTTCCACACAATTCTTTTGAACTCACCTTTTAAAGATACCATAATTAACGATAGCTTGAGATACATAAAATGGCCTACTAAAGCAGCGAGTCGGAGAGAAATGTGTAGCCCAAGGATTTTAGGAAAAAATGATTTGGAAGATATTGCTAAATCTCCCAAATTATTTGCCAGAAAATTCGATCTGACTAAAGATGCAGAGGTATTAGATCTAATTGACCAAAAGATATTGTCGGTTAATTCTTATGTCGGCTATAAAACATAAAGTTTTTTTAAGCCGAGCCAAACATCTAAGCATATTTTATTCTCTGGAATGACCTCGCTTAAATAAATCAATTAAAAACAAACGCAACAAAAACCAAGGTTCCACTAAATAACGCTGGAAAAGTCTTCTAGGTTCAGCAATTAAGCGAAATAGCCATTCTAAACCCCATCTTCCCGCCCATCGGGGAGGAGTTGGTACTGCACCCGCTACATAATCTATAGTTGCGCCAGCACACAAAATTGCATTCGTCGAAAGACGTTCCAAATTATCTAATATCCAATGTTCTTGGCGAGGCATTCCCATCCCCACCATTAAAACATTTGGCTGATAACTATTAATCCTTTCCAAAATAGCCAAATTTTCTGGACTATCAGGACGGGGATCGAAATAACCATCGGCTGTGATAATTTCTAAACCGGGAAATCTTTCTCGTAAAATTTGCGCTCCTTTTTCTGCTATACCTGGTTTAGATCCCAAGTAAAAAATGCGCCAACCTTGCGTTGCTGCTGCTTCTATTAAAGGATTTGTCCAATCAACATAAGTAACTCGATGTTCTTTTTTTAAGGGATAACCCAGCAGGCGACCCAAGAAAACCAAAGGCATACTATCTATATGGACGTAATCTGCTTTGGCATAAAAATCGCGCATTTTGCGATCGCGATCGTACAGGTAAATGCTGTGTAAATTATGATTAGCAATAATCCAGCGCTCGCCCCGCTTCACAGCAAGAGCAATCAACCCATTAAGATCGGATATACTGAGCGGATTCACCTTAACGCCCAAAAGTGTATAAGATTGTACTTTCATCACTGCTTATTTAATATCGTTTCCACAGATGCAATCATTGTTTGCATCCTAGCCTTCCAGCTATGGTTAGCTACGATTTCCTCCCTCGCTTTGCGTCCCATTTCCGGTAGGGAATGTCGAGATTCATAAGCTTTGCGTAAAGCAACTTTAAGACTTTCCCGATCTCCAGGTTGGAATAAAAACCCGCTTTCTCCATCTCGGATCGTTCGCTGGGCATCCTCAAATGCAGAAGCTACAACTGGTTTAGCCATCGCCATATACTCGTATATTTTCAGAGGCGAATGGTACATTGTCCCTATTTGCATCCGAATTTGCCCAGAATAACCGATATCGAATCCGGCAATATACTGAGGAACTAAATCGGGAGTCACCTGACCAACAAATTTAACATGAGGAAAAAGTCCCAATTCTCCCGCTTTCGCCTCCCACTCTTCTCGCATTTGACCCCCACCTACCACCGCCAGGGAAATATCTAAACCTTCATCGCGAACTTCCCGCAGAGTTTCCAACAAAAAATCCAATCCTTGCCAAAGATACAACACGCCAATAAAGCCAAGGGTAAATCCATCAAACAGTCGCTTCGGTTGGTAAAGTTCCGGGTTAAAAACGGAAGTATCGACGCTGCTGGGAACTACCACCATTTTCTCATCTGGAATACCTAATTCGCGGCCTAAAATTTCTTTTAAGGTTTCGCTGATGCAGACAATCAGATCGCATTCGCGGTAAGCTTGGATTTCCATCCGCTTCGCCAGTCCTTTGAGGGCGACAGTTTTCCACTCGGCATCAGCTTCATAGAATAAAGGTCTGTGAGTTTCCAAGATCCAGGGTATGCCGTGGCGCTTAAAAATCCACCCCAAGGACTGAAGGGTACACATATACTCGTAAACCCAGTCTACCTGTCCCTCCAGTTCCCGCCACGCACGCCTAGCGTTAACACTACCCATGACCAAACGCATTACATCTGCTGCTAGGGTGCGAACGCCGCCTTTGGTAATGGCACGTTCCGATCCCTCAGCTACCCAGGTTTTAGGTACGCGATCGCCTACAATAAAATTCTTCACCTCCCACCCAAGCTCGGCAAAAGCTTTGTTACATCCCAGGATACGCGCTCTATTACTAGATCCAGCTTCTGGACGAGTAGAACTTCGGGGAGCCGCAGATAAATAGCCAAGTCTACGCTTTAAATTTGAATTTATTGCCATAAAATTTTCTTTCCTGCTTTACCATTCTTCTGGTGGATGTTTGAGATCCTTAAAAATCGAGGAAACAAGTAGACGCACGTAGGGAGATAACCAATAAATATACCAAAATGGGCCTGCGTGTCTTTGCGCCATCGCTTTGATCACTCTCGGCGGAGAACCTTTGATCTGGTTCATTTTTTTCCATCTTTCTCTGAGTGGCAAGTCGGGATTTTTCCAGCTTTGAGTGGGGGGGTTTCTCGAACAGTTACCTAGACATCCTGCTACTATCCATACCGAGCAGCCTTGTTGCTTTGCCCGGAGTCCGTAGTCCCAATCTCCCCAGACATGGGGAAAAGCCGGATCTATATTTCCTACCTTTTGGGCTACAATATCGGGAATTAGTACGCAATTGCCGCAAACAGTATCGCACTCTAGAGGTTCTTCTCCAGGTTCTACGGGTACAAATTTAAGCGGACGGAACCGACTGAAATGCACCATACCGCCATAAGTTGGTTGGCCCGTTGCCGGATCTCGCATTGAGCCTGCAATTATAGAATCTGGTTTTCCTTTTTGAATCAGATCGCGGTGAGTGGAAAGCAACCTGCTAAATGCGTCTGGATCGAGGGTTGTATCGTCGTTGAGCCAGATGTAATAGTCATGCCCTGCCTTCATTGCTTCATCAAAAGCCCAACGCATTGCGCCGCCCCAGTATAAGTTGCCATCGCCTTGCAGGATCTTCACTTGTGGATATTTGGCGCTGACTGCATCCGATGTGCCATCAATGCTACCATCGTCTACCAGATAAACGTCAGAGGTAACATCTTGCTGGTAAACCGATTCCAGACAAGCTAAGGTTTGATCTCGCCGATTGTGACAAGCCATCAGAACTGCCAACCGTGGATAGCTCATCGCCTAAACACCTCCAAAGACTTTTTTTGTAGCGCCACCCAAACAAATTTACTCAGTCTCTATAGATCTTGACACAGAGGTTGCCGATCGCTTTATTGACAACATTACAATTATCCATCAACAGTAGTCAAAATGCTATGGTAATAATTTGAGCGATGGGTGCGTTAAATTTCAAAGGAGAAGATAATTTAATAATAATTTGATATATGTTTTTAACATTAGTTAATAGAAGAATCTACTTAAGAGCGATCGCTTTCTTTCTATCTACCTTAATAATTGTTACGATGGCTGCTCCCAGCATTGCACAACGAACAAATCGCCCAAAAGTCAAACCTGTAGCAACAGAAGAACCTTATCTATTAGGAGCCGGAGACAAAATTCGCATCGACAACGCCGACTTACCCCAACAAAGCGGCGAATATGTAATTCCCATTGGCGGCTCACTTAACCTACCATTAATTGGCAACCTATCTGTTTTAGGGCTAACAATAGAACAAGCTGACCGCAAAATTACCGCCGCCTACGCCCGTGAACTTAAACAACCAGAAATTGCCATTAGACTAGTAGAACCCCGTCCCCTAAATATAGTCGTTTCCGGCGAAATTAATAAACCCGGAACTTATACAATCCCCGTAATCGGCAGAGAACCAGGGATTCGCTATCCAACAGTATCCCAAGTAATTCAACAAGCGGAAGGAATTACCCAAACAGCAGATATTACTCGGATTCAAGTGCGCCGCCGCCGAGCGGGAAACGAGCGAATTATTAATATTAATCTCAAGGCATTTTTCCAAACAGGCGATCGTAATCAAGACATTACTTTGCGAGATGAAGATACAATTGTTATTCCCACAGCCACCAACATCAACTTATCCCAAGCAAGGCAACTCGCCACCACCAGCATCGCCACAGATTTAAACAAACCCCGCACGATCACCATACTTGGGGAAGTTACTCGTCCCGGAACTTATGTAGTCTTAGGAGGAAACACCGAAATAGAACGCACCACCGCTGGACTACCAACAGTTACTAGAGCCATACAACTAGCAGGAGGAATTACAGTCCAAGCAGATATTCGGAACATCCAAGTCCGCCGCACCACCAAAACAGGACAACAACGAAATTTTAACATCAATCTCTGGCAATTCTTACAAACAGGTGATACAAATCAAAACTTGATAGTCCAAGATGGCGATATAATTTTTATTCCCACCGGAACAGCCTTTAATGAACAACAAATCCGCCAATTAATCAATACTAATTTTGCCGCAGATTTAACCAAACCCCTAACAGTTTCAGTGGTAGGAGAAGTGACTCGTCCCGGCCCTTATGTAGTCATTGGCGGCGATACACAAATAGACCGTCTTACCGCCGGATTACCAACAGTAACAAGAGCGATACAATTAGCAGGAGGAATTACACAACAGGCTGATGTTCGCAACATTCAGTTACGCCGTCTCACTAAAGCCGGAGGAGAGCGGATTTTTAACATCAACCTCTGGGAATTCTTGCAAACCGGAGATACCAATCAAAACCTCGTATTGCAAGATGGCGATACAATTTTGATCCCCACCGTTACCGCCTTCAACTCCACAGAAGCACGCCTGTTAAACAATACCAGCTTTGCCACAGATTTAAGTAAACCCAAAACTGTCACAGTAGTAGGAGAAGTAAATCGTCCCGGAACTTATGTAGTAACAGGCGGAAACACACAAGCAGAGCTAGTTGTGGGAGGTTTACCAACGGTAACAAGAGGAATTCAATTAGCTGGAGGGATTACATCACAAGCAGATATTCGCAACATTCAAGTACGCCGGAGCATTAGAACTGGCGAGGAACAAGTAGTTAACATTAACCTGTGGCAATTGATCAAATCTGGCGATTTCAACCAAGACTTAATTGTACAAAATGGAGATATGATCGTTATCCCTACTGCTACTGATGTTAACCCCACAGAAGCAACGGACTTAGCCGCTGCTAGTTTCGCTCCCAGTAGCATCCAAGTGAGTGTGGTAGGAGAGGTAGGAAGACCTGGACAGCTACAAGTAAAGCCAGATACAACCTTAAATCAAGCCGTGCTTGCAGCTGGGGGATTTAATCGCAATCGAGCTAAACGTAGTTCTGTAAATCTGATTCGCCTTAACTCGAACGGTACTGTGACTCAGCGTACCGTGCAAATAAATTTTAACCAAGGAATTAATGAAGAGACTAATCCGCAACTTCGCAATAACGACATTATTGTAGTGGGGCGTTCCGGTTTAGCGAGAGTGGGAGATTCTCTAGACGCTGTGTTTGGTCAAGGGGGCTTGTTTTCTGTCTTTCGGGTTCTGGAAATCCTCAGACTCATTCCGTAGAACTAAACTAAATTTATGACTTTTTTCGGTATGGATTAAGCCAAACAAAACAGGTACTAAAATGGACAGAAACTATCAATCCCAGCCATTTTCCACAAAGCGTAACGGTAAACAAATTCAGCCTTTATCTGAGTTCTACATCAACCAATCGGAAAATAGTGACGAAGAGAAAGTAGTCAAGGATCTGAACAAGCTTTTTGCCGCAGCGCGTCGTCGGGCAATTGTGATTGTTGCTGTAGCAATTTCGGTAAGTGTAGGAGCCACATTATTACTCTCCAAACGCGCTCCAACTTATCAAGGAAAATTCCAAGTGTTAGTCGAACCTGTAACTACAGCAGAAAATAAATTGCTCTCCGTAGTAACTCAAACATTAGGTGTAACTAGCAACAAAACAGATGCTACTTTAGATTACGACAGTCAGATTCAGGTTTTGCTAAGTCCCAAACTCATTAATCCAATTGTTGACCGATTGAAACAACGATATTCAGATATAACTTATGATACCCTGATCGGTTCATTGACTATAACTCGATTTAGCAACAAAGATATCCAAACAAAAATTTTAGAGATTACTTATGGGGACAAAGACCCGGCAAAAGTTGAATTTATATTGCAAGAAGTATCCCAGGCTTATTTAAAGTACAGTCTGGAAGATCGTCAGGCGTACTTGAGTCAAGGACTTGAGTTTATTGAAAATCAAATACCCCAAATGCAGCGGCAAGTTGACATCCTGACCAAACAATTACAAACCTTGCGACAGAAGTTCAATCTGGTAGATCCAGCAATTCAAGATAAATATCTGACCGAGCAAATTAATGGGATAGTCCAACAACGAGTAGAAAATCAGATGAAACTTGCGGAGATTAGATCCCTCTATACTATTCTCCAAAAATTGTACGATCAAGGCAATATTATCGGAGTTTTGAGTCAGGATGGGGTATCTTATGGGCCAATAATTAGACAGATAAACGATCTGGAAGGTCAAATTGCTGAAACCTCCGCCCGCTTTCGGGAAGAAAGCAAAACTATGCAGGTGCTGCGTCAGCAACAGAAAGATGTGCAAATGCGGGCACGTAAACAAGCAGAAAATATTCTGGAAAAGGCGAAAAGTCAAGTTCAGGCACTAGAAGCTCGGCAAGAAATTATTGCTCAAACTGAAAGTACAATCAGGCAAAGGATTAGTGAATTGCCAGCTATTACACGCCAATCTAATAATTTGCAGAGTCAATTACAAGTTGCTAACGATACTCTCAACCAGCTGTTAACGAAGCGAGATAAATTACGGATAGATGTTGCCCAACAGGAAGTACCTTGGCAGCTAATTGCTTCACCAGAATTGCCCCGGGATGAAAATGGTAAACTTATCAAGCCGAAACTTAACAAGAAAAATTTAATTGTAATCGTAGTTTTGGCGTTAGTAATTGCCATAGGAGTAGCTTTTCTGATCGAAATTCTTAACAATGTCTTCCACAGTCCAGAGGAAGTAGAAGAAGAGACTAAATTGCCGCTGCTAGCAGTAATTCCCTTTGCTAAGGAAATTAAAAAACTGGGAAACAAACGTAGACTATTTGCTCCGGTGACAAATCTCACAGCAACTTTAAGGGCAACTTTAACGGAACGAGCAGGCAGATATCTGGTTGTTGATAGTGCTAGACAAAATAGGGGATATATTGACTCTCCTATTGTCGAAGCATTTCGCTCTTTATATATGAATATTCGCTTGTTGAGTCCTGATAAACCGATTCAATCTTTGGTAATTAGTTCGGCTACGCCGGGAGATGGTAAGTCTACGGTGGCTGTATATTTGGCACAGACAGCAGCAGCTATTGGTCAGCGAGTTTTACTCGTAGATGCTGATTTGCGCCGTCCCAAAATTCATGATAAGTTGCATATACCCAATGTCCAGGGTTTAAGTGATGCGATCGCGACAGATATCAGTTTGAATCAAGTAATTCAAAAATCATCTATTGAGGAAAATCTGTTTGTCCTGACAGCAGGATCAATTCCTTCAGATCCCGTTAAGCATCTTTCTTCGGAAAAAATGCGGCATTTAATGGAGCAGTTTCAAGCCTTTTTTGATTTAGTGATTTACGATACCCCACCGTTAGTAGGTTTGGCAGATAGTCATCTTTTGGCTGCTTACACAGATGGAGTTGTTATAGTTGTGGGATTGGAAAAAACCGATCGCTTTATGCTCAAGAAAGGATTACATGGATTAAATATTACTGGTGCTAATGTCTTGGGTGTAGTAGCTAATGGGATCAAAGGTTTCAAGTTTAAAGGTTATAAGGCTTATCAAAAATTAGATGTGAGATTTTAGATTTTTAAAACTAAAATCTCACGTCTAAAATATCAAATCGGCTACCCCTTGACTTAACTGGAAATGGCTGCTAAAACAGTTAATTAATTCATTCTTCACACTTAGCAATTATGAAACTAAATTTACCTCTGGCAACCGCTTTATCCACAGTTGCAATCAGCATCGGTATTTTGTTGACTAGTATTGCTCCTTCGGAAGCAATTGGTGGTTGTATTTTTGGCAAAAATAAGGGGACAAATGCGGTAAATGCGGCTAATTCAAACAGTTTAATTGCCAACAAATTAGATTTTCCTAAGTTGGCGATCGCAGGCACAGGAATTGCAGCTATTGGCGGTTTACTAGCTGCGGGAATCTCCTATAAATCACGTTTAGCAAATAAAGCTAAAACTGATGCTACCACTGGGGAAGCTTCGGCTGTACATCCAGAGGTTCCTATTGATACTAATTCCGCAGATCTTCTATTTGCACCTAAAGTAGAAGAGGTTGCTTCTGCATCGGAAGAAAAAGATTTGACTCGCGTTGGTTAATGAATTTTAGATAATCAAAAAACCCGGTTTCTTAGAGAAACCGGGTTTTGGAAAATTTTTTACCCTTGACTCCGCTTCTGGGAAGTTTTTCGTAAATCTTGTAATTTCCTTCTCAAGCGTTTTAAATTGGGATTTTCTCCACCATAACGCCAGCTAATGTAGGCTTGGGAAATTTCTGCGATCGCCTCCGCACGTTCAGGAGGACAATGTGTACTTACTGCATTTACATATTCTAAAGGTGTTTGTGCGGGATGTTTCCGCAAACCTTTTTCTTTCAGCCATTTGAGCATTTGCTGATAGATACTTTCCATTGGTGGCAATTTCTTCAACCATAAAT
>JBAVZX010000855.1:0-11870 GCA_049589015.1 Phormidium sp.
TAGTATCAACACTGATTGACATAATCGGAGTACCAATTACTACCTTAACAGCTGTAGTTAGTAAAATCCAGGCCAGATTAGGCTGCAAACGTCTGCCAATTTCCTATAAAATTTGGAATTTTTTTGGAGTTGCTCCAGTCAGATATCATTACTATCAACCAATCTTTAAAGTTTCCGATCTCAACGAAGATATCTGGACAAAAGAAGATCCAGTTTACGGAATAAACTTAAACACAGAAGCTCAACTCAATTTACTGAAAAATTTTAACTACAATAGTGAGCTAGAAAAATTTCCCATCAAACAACCAAAGGAAGATAATTTAGTATTCTACTACGACAATTGGATGTTTTGCTCAGGGGATGCGGAAATTCTCTACAATATTATCAGGCACTTTCAGCCCGGTAAAGTTATAGAAATAGGCTCTGGCTTTTCTACCAGAATTGCTAAACAAGCGATCGCGCAAAATCACTTAGAAGGGAAAGAATGTCAGCACATTTGTATCGAACCTTACGAAGCTCCTTGGCTAGAAAAATTAGGTGTAGATCAGGTAATTCGAGAAAAAGTGGAAAATTTGCCGATTAGCTACTTTGAAGATTTAAAGGAAAATGATATCTTGTTTATTGATTCCTCTCATGTGTTAAGGACTGGGGGAGATGTATATTATGAATTCCTGCGAATTTTACCGAAACTCAAACCAGGAGTGCTAGTCCATATTCACGATATTTTTATTCCTTTTGAATATCCCCGTAATTGGTTAGAAAAAGAAAGATGGTTCTGGACGGAGCAATATTTGTTACAAGCTTTCCTAGTGTGCAACTCTGATTTTGAAGTATTGCTAGGGTTGAATTATTTGGCTAATCATTATCGCCAAGAACTGGAACAAGTCTCTCCAATTTTTGCTCAACAAAAGAATCGCGTTGCTAGTTCTTTTTGGTTAAGGAGAAAATGAATAGTAATCATCATCAACAAGGACAATTAGCGAAGTAGTTGACACTCTCCCGTCAAGCAGGGCTACTTCATTGTCATCAAAGAAAATTGAACAGATGGAGGGATGAGGAGATGGGCGGAAAGAGAGGCAAGATGATTGTGATGCCCGCAACCACCAAGTCTGGTTGAGTGAACCTTTGCCCGAAAAGATATAAAGTATTTTTGGGGAAGTTTTTTTAAGGTTCGATCCCATGCAACAGTTCTTATATCACATTTATTCGGGGAGAAAATATCTCCAACAACTGTTTTTGTCGTTGGCGTTAATATTGCTGACAATGCTGAGTTTTGTTACACCTGCTAACGCCACAGGTGCTTACGATCTGCCCAGTTTAGTAGCAGGAGAAAAAACTTGGATTATCGACCAAGCAGAAGTTCTCAGCCGTATTAGTAAAGGGCAGATTAACGGTACTTTAGAAAATTTGGCGCAGCAAACCGGAAATGAGGTAAGATTTGTCACCATTCACCGCTTAGATTATGACGAAACAGCGCAAAGTTTTACCGATGAACTATTTAATAGATGGTTTCCCACACCGGAAACTCAAGCTAATCAAACTTTGTTAGCGATCGATACTGTAACTAACACCACAGGAATTCACACTGGGGAAAAAGTAAAATCCCTAATGTCCGATGAAATTGCCCAAAGTGTTGCTTCCGAAACGGTACTGGTGCCTTTGCGGGCGGGTGACAAATACAATCAAGCTTTTATGGATGCTAGCGATCGCATCTCCGCAGTCTTATCTGGTAAACCCGATCCTGGTGCCCCTGTAGTTGCCGACAATTTACAAGTAGAAAGTACCTTTAAAAAAGCCGACGAAACTGATGCTGGTAGTTCAACTATTTGGGTAATTGGCTTATTAATTGCCGCCACCGTCATTCCAATGGCAACCTACTACTGGTATCAGTCAATGGGTTCTTAATCCTGAATATACTCTTGTCCATTAACTAAAGCCAACTCAGCCCGAACAAACTCCCGACCTAAATAAGCAGCATGATCTAAAAATGTTACAGGACAGGGCTGAGTTTCTTCCAAAATTTTCACACAAAGTTCCTTAGCAGTTCTGCCAGTATATAAAATTGTGTGATTTCGTTCTACCTTACCTTTGGCGGGAATTACTTTTCCCGTTTCTGGATCGACAGCTAAACCACGTTCATCTATTACATTAGTGTAATGTTTAGCGCAGATCAGTCCGGCTTCTTTATCTAAATAGATAATGAAATATCCGGCAGGGTCAAGCTTAATTTCCCGTTGAGAAAGTCGATCGTCAATTAAGGCAAGGTCTTCTTTAGTTAAAGTCATTTTGGGCGAACTAGATGGCATAATTCCAAAAATTTAATCAACTCCGAATCTGAAAACGATCGCAAAACACAATCTTACCGATCATATCAAATTTAACAGTAATTTCTCCTAAAACTACTGTTTTTCTCTATTTCTTCTTTGTGTCCTTCGCGTCTTCGCGGTTCCCTAAAAAATATTCTGGGAAACCCCAAAAATACTACTCACTTTCCAACTCCAGCTGTAACTCAGGTTGACGCTGACTAAAGGGAATATCCAAATTAATCGCCTCAATTTGTTGCTGTTCGATCGCGTTAACTTCGCTAATGTAAGGCTTGAGAATTTTGGTTAAGCGGGGGTGATAAAAGCGGTGCAGACTGTGGTTAGGAGTTGCGGGAAAACCACGACGTTTTTTATGTTGTCCACCTGCACCCGGATCAAAAACTTCCACCCCATGAGCGATTCCCCATTCAATTGGCGTATAGTAGCAAGCATCAAAGTGTAAACAATCGATTTCTTGGAAACAACCCCAATAACGTCCGTAAAGTCGATCGCCCTTATAAATACAAAAAGACATTGCCATTGGTTGATGAGTATTTTGTTCGTTATAAGCAGCAACCAACAGAACTCGATCGCGATAACTAGAATAAAGTTGCTCAAAGAACTTTTTAGTTAAATACTTACTACCCCACCAACCAAACTTGTCACAATGATGACTGTAGAAATTGTACATTTGATTCAACAAAGGCTTAGAAATATCTTCACCTGTTAAAGTGCGAATTTGTAAACCTTCCTTTTCTACAGCTTTGCGTTCTCGTTTAATATTGCGGCGTTGGTTGGCATTAAACACGCTTAAATAATCATCGAAAGTTTTAAAACCTTCGTTTTTCCAGACGTAGCTGTGATGTAACCAACTAAAGAAACCGTGACGTTCCATCATCGATCGCCATTCTGGATCGACATACAGGAAATTACAACTGGTAATTTGATTGCGATCGCAAAAATGATCGATCGCATTCAGCATCATCTCCGTCAACTCATCCTCATCTTCCCCCGGCGCAATCAAAAACCGATACCCCTCCGCCGGAGTAACCGGACTCATCCCCAAAAGTTTCGGATAATACTGAATTCCCAAACGACCTGCCAAATCTGCCCATTGATGATCGAAGACAAACTCACCGTAACTATGACTTTTCACATAAAGTGGGGCAGCCGCAATTAATTGTCGATCGCGCCACACCGTTAAATGATTCGGTAGCCATCCCGTTTGCGCCTTAGCACTACCAGAACTTTCCATATTGTGCAGCCACTCCCATTCCAAAAAGGGAGTTTTTAAAGGCATTGCCAAAGCATCCCATTCAGATTGAGGGATTTCAGCAATGTTATTAATCCAAGAAACCGAATAGCGAGGCTTAATTTGTTCTACCATCTGGCCCAATTGGGAGCAAAAGTTCAAACTTTCTTTAAATTAATCCAATTTTGCTAACGTTGCAGCCGATAATGCAAGAATACCTCTTGCTCTACCCTTTCCACAGCTAAAAGTTGCAACTTAGGAGCCAAATTCGCCAAAAAACCCACCCCTGCGACTGGTGAGGGCGCATTCTCTCCCCCTAAGATTAGCGGACACACTGTAAGCCAGAATTCATCCACTAAATCTGCCGCTAACAGGGAAGCCACCAGTTTACCACCACCCAACACTGCCACCTTTTGCAAACCCAGTTCTGTGAGTTTTGCCCAAGCTGCTACCCAGTTAATTCCCCCTTCTAGCATTTCAATTGCAAAGACTTTGTGAAATCCTCTTTTTTGTTCCCAAAATTGGGAACCATTAATAGTAGTGAATAACCAACGGGGAACTTGCTGTTTAAAAAAGCGCAATTGGGGATCTATTTTTCCTGAACCCGAACACACAATATGAATAGGTTGACTTTTTTTCCCTTGCAATTCTCGTTGTTTAATTAACTCAGGATCAGAAATCATTAAGGTTGTACCGTATGCTCTCAGTGTTCCAGCACCAAATAACACCCCATCGACTAAAGCAATCTGTTTTTCTAAGTGCGCTTTATCCACCGCAGAACCAAATCTGGCGGGAGATCCCTGAATATCAGCAATTTTACCGTCAGTGCTCATCGCTAGAACTACAATGGTACAAGGGCGATTTGTTACCAAAACTTAAATCCTCTCACTTTTACAATTTGTCTGGATTTTTCACCCATTCTCGGCATAAGAATAGCAGACAAATTTCTTATAATTGTGGTTATCGATCGTTACACAGTAGACTATCATTAGCGCATACCAGTAATTTACTTTCGGGTATTCTATTATTCTTCCTACGTGGCGATATAACTCCTAGTACTTGTCTGGTTGTGTGCTACTAAGTTACTTCTTTGCATTAACATATAATTTTTAGAGACTCGCTATGGGTAAGCTAGGTCAATCTTCTTTCCGCCGCATTTTACTGTCCCGTATTCTACTTTTGAGTGTACCAGTATTATTGGTAGGAGAGTACGTAACATACAAAAAAGCCCGTTCTGGTTTGTTAGAAACCGCCCGCCAAAATTTAACAGAAAGTGCGGTGAGAAAAGGGGAGAGAATTGAAGAATCAATTGCTGCTTTGAAGTCTAACTTAATGGCAGCAAGTCAAACTGCTGTTCTCAAATCTAATTCATCTAGTGAGATCAATCAAAAGTTTATAGCTCAATTAGCTACGCAGTTACCAACTAAAATTCAGTGTATCCAATTAACTAATTTTCAGACTAGTAAAGTTATTGCTAGTACTTGTGGCGATCGCTCACTTGTTTCTTTACCTCCTAATTTATGGGCAGAAAAACAAACTGAATTACTCCCAGATCTGTCAAATGTTTATGTGACAACTCAGCTTAGCCAAAAATCAATAAATAACCCCAATAGTCTAGGTGATATAAATCAGTTAAAACTCATTTTAAGCACACCTGTTTATAATAGTAATGGTCAACTCCAGAATGTATTAACTGTAAAATCTATCCTGAACCAACAACATGGCGATCTCTCAGGTTCTCTTTACGGTAATACAGTAGTAATTGACCAAGATGGCACAATTTTAGAACATCCGCAAAAAGAGCGAGAAGGAAAAAATATATCTCAAGAAAAAGATGCTTCTAGACTAGAAGCAATCCTCAGAAATGCGTTGAGTGGGCAACAATATTATCTTCACTTATCTCACTTTTACGATGAAGGAGTAGAATCAGTAGTAGGTTATTCAGCTATTCCTAGCCCTTTAAGTAAACAACAACATAGTAAATGGGTAATCTTAGCAGTTGCTAGTATGGATAGTGCTTTATACCGCCTGGAAGAAATTAAGCAAGTATTATTAATACTAACTTTAGGATTAATCGCTGCTATTTTATTAGCAACGTTATATTTATCTCGTGACTTAGCACGTCCTTTAGAACAATTAGGCGAATATGCTTTGAATGTTGGCAAAGATCGCTCAATAGTTAAAGTTACTCCTACATTTAAAATTCGGGAATTAAATCAATTAACTGAATCTCTCGACAACATGGTTGAGCGATTAACAATTTGGGCGGAAGAATTAGAAAAAGCTTGGAAAGAAGCTCAAGCAGCAAACACATTAAAAAGTGAATTTCTGGCAAATACTTCCCATGAATTGAGAACGCCTTTAAACGCTATTATTGGCTGCGTTCGCTTAGTACGTGATGGTTGTTGTGACGATCGCGATGAAGAATTAGACTTACTACAAAAAGCCGATGATGCAGCAATTCACCTATTACATATTATTAACGACATCCTCGATTTATCGAAAATAGAAGCTGGTACGCTTTCTGTAGTCATGCAAGCTGTGGATGTGCGATCGATTCTCAAAGAAGTAATTGATTTACAAATGGTTTATATTAATCAAAAAGGCTTACAACTATTATTTACTGCACCAGAACAACCAATTATAATCCAAGCAGATCCAGCAAAATTAAAACAAGTTTTCCTGAATGTGATCGGTAACGCTGCTAAATTTACTGAAAAAGGTAGCATTACTATAACTACTACCTTAGAAGCAATTCCCAGTAAACAAAATAGCAATAACAATTATTGGGTATTGATAAAAGTTAAAGATACAGGAATTGGTGTACCAATTGAAGAACAAAAAAAATTATTCCGTCCCTTTGTCATGGCTGATGGAACCAGAACTCGCAAGTATGGCGGAACCGGGTTAGGTTTAGCAATTTCTCGCAAAATTATGGCACTAATGGAAGGTACAATTAATTTGCAGAGTCCCGGTGCAGATTTGGGTACAACGGTAGACATTTCTATGCCAATATTGAGTTCTGGTTTTTTTACAACGGGAACTACTGAATCATCAATTGATAATAAAACAGAAGTTCCTTCACTCGGCGAAAGGTAAATTCGCATTATGATAATTTAATTGGTTGTCCTCCTTGCTGTAATGATTTAGTTAAACCATAGAGAATTTCTACTAATTTTGTTCCCACCCAACCAGAGGAAACCGAAGAAGGCTGATTTTGTTGAACACAAGTGATAAAATGTTCACAAACCTGTTTTAAGGGTTCTAATTTAGGTATATTAACGACTTCAAAACTGAGATTTTCTGGATTAAATTTGTTGCCAAGTACGGCAAAATTTCCCTTCTGAATTGACAAAGGTGCCGCCGCAGATAATTCATCAAAAATTAACGTACCTTGACTACCAACTACACCTAAACGGCGCTGTTTATCAGGATTCAACCAACTAACATGGATAAATGCTTGGAAACCACTAGGGTAAGTCAGAGTCACCCAAACTAAGTCATAAAGTGGGTTTTCTGGACTATTTTCTGTTGCCTCTGTTGTTGGCAACCAAAGCCTACCACTAGCTTGAACTTGATCGGGAATTTCTGATAGCCAATTGTTGAAAATAGCGATATCGTGAATGGCTAAATCCCACATAGCATCGACATCTTGACGCACAGGACCCAAATTAGTTCGCGTCGCATAACCATAGCGTAAGTCTCCCAAAATTCCTTGTTCCATCACTTTTTTCCCTTGTGCTACTGCGGGATGAAAAAGGTAAGTTTGATCGACTACGAGTTGGCGTTGTTGTTGTTCTGCTAAATGGCAAAGTTCTCCAGATTCGTGAGGATTAAGAGTTAAGGGTTTTTCGGCTAAAACGTGATAGCCCAAATTTAGAGCATCTGCTACTAATTCATAATGGGTAGAGGCGGGAGTGGCAATTACTACAGCATTTAATTCGGGTAGTTGTCGTACCTGTGACCATTGAGTTGCTAGAACTACGGTATCATTCAATTGATGGCGCGATCGCACATCCTCCAATCTATCCAAATTCGGATCGACTACAGCCAATAAACGCACTTGGGGAAGTGCCAAAAAATTTCGCACCAAATGTACGCCCCAACGTCCAGCGCCTAAAATCGCAATATTAATAGTCATTTGATTCCTTTAATTGCTCAAAAGCTTCTTTAGCAGCAGCTTGTTCAGCGGCTTTTTTGGATTGTCCTTCCCCTGTTCCATAAGCCAAGTCATTTACTTTAACCACTGCTTTAAACATTTGAGCATTACCCTTAATTCGTTTGATTTCCCTAACTTCATAGATAGGCAAAACTTTGTAGACACTTTGGGTAAGTTCTTGCAGTGCTGCTTTATAGTTATGACGAGCCGGATCAGTGAGAATTTCCGCAGCTAAAACTTTGAAATGGCGATCGATCCAAGGACGAATTAATTGTAAATTTTGCGTACTCAAATAGAGCGCACCCATTACCGCTTCTAAAGCATCTGCTAATCTAGTTTCTCTTCCCGCAATATCACCAGCGGCGCTTTTATCTAACAATAAATAGCGTTCTAATCCGTAACGATCGGCGATTTTTGCTAGGATGCGATCGCTCACCAGTTCCGCACGAATACCAGAAAAATCACCCACAGAAGATTCTGGATAATTGTCCCATAAAAATTCTGCCGCTGCTAGCCGCACTACCGCATCACCGACAAACTCTAATTGTTCATAATTAGCTTCGGTTGAGAAAGTCGGGTGAGTCAACGCCAAGTCCAATAACTGCCACTTAATAGATGCAGTTTCAGGTATTCCCAGTTTTTGTACCAAGCTTTCTAATTGACTTTGGCGACGGGGATAGCTGAGATTCATTATTACCGTGTTTTGTTTCGTTTCCAATAAAAAAGGGAGAGAGCAAGTCATAAGCCGGGTTCTGTTCTCTTAACTATACAAGCTAAGAGGGCAGTTATCTATCTGGGACACCTGTTACCAGATGCCTCTAGCGGTACCTAATGAGGGAACTGGTAAAAGACCAACCATAGTTCCTTCCACCTTGCTCCCAACCGGGGTTTACCGAGCCAACGCCTCTCGACGTTGCTGGTGCGCTCTTACCGCACCTTTGCACCCTTACCAACCAATTTTGGATTTTAGATTTTAGATTTAATCCCAAATCCCCATCTAAAATCAGTTGGCGGTATCTTTCTGTGGCACTATCCTCACGGTCGCCCGCACTGGGCGTTACCCAGCAAGTTTGGTCTTTCGGGAGCCCGGACTTTCCTCAGACTAGCGAAGCTACTCTGCAACCGCCTACCCCTACTCTCTCCTAATATCTAGTTTAGTGGCTAATAGGGCTTTCCTTATCTGCTGCGAATAACTCGTTGCATTTTCGGTATAGGAACTGAACTGTTAATTTCTATTTCTGAATCATCCTTAATTTTAACTGTGGAAAAGTTCTCAAACCAACCCCTGCGCCAGAAGAAGTAAACTAAACCAGCAGCAACAGCAATCATGACTGCCCAGCAAACTGGATAACCCCAATACCAATTTAACTCTGGCATATTCCAGGGCGATCTTTCTGTATTAAAGTTCATCCCGTACACTCCAGCAATAAAGGTCAGGGGAATAAAGATCGTAGAAATCACGGTGAGTAATTTCATGATTTCATTCATTTTGTTGCTAATGGAGGAGAGATAAACATCCATGAGTCCCGAAGCTAATTCTCGGTATGTCTCTACAATATCGATTACTTGGACTGCGTGATCGTAACAGTCTCGCAGATAAATTCTCACTTCTGGACTGATTAGGTTACTACTATCTCGAATTAGGGTGTTAAGTGCGTCTCTTTGGGGCCATATTGCGCGACGCAGTGCTAACAATTCTCGCCTAATTTCGTAGATTTTTTGTAAAGTTTGCCGGGATGGATTGGCAACTACTTCATCTTCTAATTCGTCAATGCGTTCGCCGTAGGCTTCTAAAACGGGAAAATAACCATCAATAACTGCATCTAAAAGTGCATAAGCTAAATAGTCTGCTTTTCTTTGGCGAATAATGCCTTTGTTGTAACGAATGCGATCGCGTACTCTGGTAAAACAATCGCGTTCTGGTTCTTCCTGTACTGTGAGTAAATAATCTTCTCCTAAGACAAAACTCACTTGTTCAATATAAAATCCATGACTGTTTTCTTTGAGCATTACCATCCAAGCAATGATGACTATTTGTGAGTCAAAGTCATCAACTTTGGGACGTTCTGGCACATTAACTACATCTTCGAGAACTAAGGCGTGCAGACTAAAAACTTTACTTAGTTTCACCCAAGTTTCTTCATTGCCTAATCCTAATACATCTACCCAAGAAACTGAATGAGTATCTAAATAAGGGGCGCATTCTTCCGGTGTGTTAATTTTTAACCTAGTAGCTGAAGTTTCGCTGTAATCTATTAACACAATATCTGGCGGTGGTGCATCTGAGGGTAGGTCGATCGTTCCGGGAAGACTACCTGGTTCATCATAGTTGTAATCAAAGTAATCTTCTTCTTCCTCTTCTATATCAGGATTTATCCCCAGTGTTGCCGCTGCAAAAGGTCTTTCTACCATAATCGTTTGAGATGAAATAAATAGTACCTGAGCGCCATCTTACACAATTTAGACGTAGACTTAACTCAAGACTAGATCCCCGACTTCTTGAAGAAGTCGGGGATCTGGGTAGCGATTTTACTCAAACATTGGTGACATTACATCATGCCCATGCCGCCCATGCCGCCCATGCCGCCCATGCCGCCCATGCCGCCCATATCAGGCGCACCAGCAGCAGCTTTCTTCTCAGGTTTTTCTACAACTAATGCTTCAGTTGTTAACACCATGCCCGCAATAGAAGCGGCATTTTGCACAGAAGAACGCACAACTTTTGCCGGATCAATAATTCCCGCCGCAATCATATCTTCAAATTTGTCATCCAGTGCATTGTACCCAATATTAAACTCAGTATCTCGCACTTTTTCGACAATTACTGAACCTTCCACACCAGCATTATCAGCAATTTGACGTAAAGGTGCTTCTAATGCTTTGGCAATAATTTCTGCACCAATCTTTTCTTCGGCATCCAAACCGTTTTTAAATTCATGGACTTTCTTAGCCAAATGAATTAAAGTTGTTCCTCCTCCGGGAACAATGCCTTCTTCTACCGCAGCTTTGGTAGCATTCAGCGCATCTTCAATCCGTAATTTACGGTTTTTCAATTCGGTTTCAGTTGGCGCACCGACTTTAATTACTGCTACGCCACCTGCTAATTTAGCGATGCGTTCTTGCAGTTTTTCTTTGTCATAGTCGGAGTCGGTTTCTGCTAGTTGCTTTCTAATTTGACCAATCCGCTTTACTACGTCGTCTTTGGTGTCTGTACCAGCAACTATGGTGGTACTGTCTTTGTCACAAGTGATTTTCCGGGCAGTTCCCAGCATTTCCAAAGTAACAGTATCTAAGCTTAATCCGACTTCTTCGGAAATCATTTGTCCGCCAGTGAGAACGGCGATATCTTGTAACATTGCTTTGCGCCGATCGCCAAATCCCGGTGCTTTAATTGCTACGGCACTCAAAACGCCTCTAGCTTTGTTAACCACTAAAGTTGCTAAAGCTTCACCTTCCACATCTTCAGCTATTACCAATAATGGTTTACCTAAGCGGGCAATTTTTTCCAAAACGGGAACTAAGTCCTGAATGGAATTAATTTTTTTATCGGTGATTAAGATGCGAACATCTTCATATTCCACTATCATCCGTTCGCCGTTGGTGACGAAGTAGGGAGACATATAACCGCGATCGAGTTGCATCCCTTCTACTACTTCTAATTCTGTAGTTAAGGATTTGGATTCTTCGACGGTAATCACGCCATCTTTGGTGACTTTTTCCATTGCCGAAGCAATCATTTCGCCAACTTCTGGATCGTTACCCGCAGAAACGGTGGCAACTTGTGCGATCGCAGTTCCTTCTACAGGCTTGGCTACAGCAGCAATTTCGCCCACTAGTAAAGCAACGGTTTTGTCAATCCCCCGGCGAATCGCCACTGGATTTGCCCCAGCAGCAACGTTTTTTAAGCCTTCGCGAATCATCGCTTGTGCCAACACAGTCGCGGTTGTGGTACCATCTCCAGCTGTGTCTTTGGTTTTGGAGGCAACTTCCCGAATCAGTTGGGCACCTGTGTTTTCTAAGGGATCTTCTAATTCAATTTCCTTAGCAATGGTAATCCCGTCGTTGACAATATCCGGTGCGCCGAACTTCTTCTCTAATACAACGTTACGACCTTTTGGCCCCAAGGTAATCCTCACGGCATCGGCGAGGGCGTTCA
>JBAVZX010000856.1:0-6996 GCA_049589015.1 Phormidium sp.
GGTCAGTACCTTGGTGAAATTAGATCACTCGTACCAATGCCTTGGTGTTTTCAGAGTTTACCAGTAATTGAAAGGGATGAAAATACCCCTAATTCAGGTATTTCTATATGCGAATGGCGAACACCCATATCGGATCTTGAATTTTATAAAGCTGCAAAATATGTAGAAAATGAAATCAGTAGGCTAATCAAAAAAGCTGAACCAAAATTCATAAATTATGCTGATTGTCTACGTATTTTGGTTTTGGAACTTTGTGGTGATATTGATTTAATACCTGATCCTTGGGCTATCGCAGAAAGTATTCATAAGGCTCCTAAACCAGCTAATATAGACCAAATATGGATTGCCGAAGCAGGATACAACGATGATTTAGATTTGCAAATAGAGTATATAAGAGCCTGCTGAATTAATAAAATATGAATAATGATGCGATCGCTCCAACTGCAAGATAATTATAGATGGAGAGATCGCTTTCTAAAAATCCCGCTTCCTTGCTAAACTTAAAGTATTAATATAAAGCAAAACAGAATTGTGAAACTGCCAAATAGCGATCGCGCAGTCATTGAACCAGCCAAACTTACCGAATATTTACTAAACCTTGAACATCGGCGAGGCAGCGCAAAGGCGCGTTTATTGCTAAGATTCGGCTATAGCCCAGAAAATTGGCAACAATTAGAAGCAGACATCCGCCAATATCATCTGGATACAGATGTAGAATTAACAAAACAGACTCCTTATGGCATCCGCTATGAAATTAGTGCAATCTTACAAACTCCTACTGGGGAATCACTTCTTTTAAGAACAGTTTGGCAAATAGATATCAGCACAGATTTCCCTCGATTAATTACAATGATTCCAGATTAGAACAAAAGGAGATAACATGGATTTCCAACTATATACAGATGTTGTACTTGTACGCGATGTAGTGGAAGAAAACCTTCGTGTAGGAGATGTAGGTACAGTAGTTGAACGTCACGATGTTCCCGGACTAGAAATAGGTTATAGTGTGGAATTTTTTGATATGTTAGGTTCTACAATTGCAGTAGTAACTTTACCAGGGAGTATGCTACGCGCACCTACTCATGGAGATATGCCTTCTGTGCGATCGGAAGCAGTTACTATTTAATTATAAATTGATTTTGGCTACTAATTCCGCTGCATACGCTAGTGCTGCTTCCACTTGTTCTTTTGTTAGTTCATATTCTTGAATTACTTCCTCAAAATTCATTCCTCCAGCTAACGAACCAATTACAATAGATACAGGTAATCTCGTTCCCGTAATTACAACCGCACCATGATGGATGTCGGGGTTTATAGTTATGTAGGGTGCAATTTCCATTAATTTATTTGCTGATTTGACTTAACTTCATTATATAAGGAAGTAGCTATAGACTTCCAACTATACAAATAATAATTATAGAATAGCGATCGCACTCGATAATCCCATCTGTTAAAATTGATTATCTAACGAGGTGTAAGTATGACAAAACTAGATGCAACTCAAGCTCAAAATCAATTAACAGAGATTATAACCAGTGTAGGCGATCGCGGCGACAGAGTTGTAATCGAACAAGAGGGTAAAGCAGTAGCAGCGATTATTAGCTATGAGGATTTAAAGCGATTAGAAGCTTTAGAAAATGTCAGAGATGGGGAAATGATGCGGCGTGCTATGGAGGAACACGAAGAATTTGTTACGCTGGAAGAAGTCATAGCCAATTACAATAAATTGCACGGCACAGACTTTACCATAGAAAGCATTCTCAATGACAGTAATGATGAAGTTTATCAAAATTTGTAGGTGTTAGAAATGTACCAAGTTACTCTATCTTTAGCAGAGGAAACTTTGTCAGCACTCCAGTTGACTCCCGAACAAATGCGAGATGAGATGCGTTTGGCAGCAGCGATTAAGTTTTATGAGTTAGGTAGACTTTCTTCTGGTGCAGCAGCAGTGATGGCAGGAATTCCCAAACCCGTATTTTTAAGTAAATTGGCAGAATATGGAGTAGATACTTTTCGGCTAAGTGAAGCAGAATTGATAGAGGATTTAGAGCGTGCCTAATCTGATTAGTAACACATCGCCAATACAATACCTTTATCAAACAGAATTGCTCGATTTACTGCCAATGTTGTACGGTGAAGTTATCTTGCCACAAGCAGTTGTTAATGAGTTGGCTGAAGGTGGAAAGTTAGGCGTTTCTCTTCCCGATCTAACTGTGTTACCTTGGGTTAATATTCGCCAACCACGAGATTTATTGATTCTATCACCTGTAGCAGATATTCTTGGTGCTGGAGAACAAGAAGCGATCGCTTTGGCAGTAGAAATTACCGATTCTTTAGTTATTTTAGATGATGGACTTGCCAGACGCTACGCTAAGACTTTAGGAGTGCAGTTTACGGGAACTCTCGGTGTTATTTTGAAGGGAAAACAATCGGGATATTTGAGTGAAATAATGCCAGTTCTCGATCGACTTGATTCCCTTGGCTTTCGGCTAGATTCATCTACTCGTGCTTCTGTACTGAGACTTGCTGGAGAATAGAGATGAAGTTTATCAGAATTTGTAGGCGTTAAATATGAAATATCTATTGGCTGTTTTAGCGTTCACTTTTGTAATTATAAACACGGAAATAGTTAGATCTGAGTTTAAACAACCCGCAGAAATTTCCAGAATGTTTCCCCCAGAATTAACTAAATCTATTGTTTTATCAGGAAGTTTATCTGCCTATCAATTTAATACTTCTAGAGAACCTACAGTGGCAATCTATCCTAAAAAAATGGAATTGGCTATGGTTTACAATGGGATAGATGATGAAAATTGGCCTTATACAAAAATCTTAGCGACACTTTTAAACAATGTTTGTCAAATCAAAGATCCTAGCTTTTCGACAAATTTAATTGAGCAAACTTATAGTTCTCGCTCAATTACTCCTCCGGTAAACTTGGGTGGTAATGCTGGAAGTACAGTTTTAAAGCGACAAAGTGCAAGTCGTAATGGTTGCTCAGTTAGTGTGGAAGTTGAGGGAGCTAGGTGGCATACAATTACAACTACGATCGCACCAGCTAGATAGTACGATTGACTAGGTTATTTTGGGAAGTGCGATCGCCTTCTCAAAAACCCAGTTTCTTGCTAAAGTAATAGTTTACCAAGGTATTCTTAAGAAATCTTACCGTTCTAAATCCGATCGGAATTAGGATTTGAGTAGTGAGGACTGATTGGTTTATTGTAGCGGTTACAATTGAAACAACAATAAACCATGACACTTGAAACAAAGATTGTCGTTGCATCTACATTAGCCGCTTTGGTTCTGGCTAGTTGTTTTAATCAGCAACCTCAAACTACAGCATCATCACCGATATCACCTCCCTCCACAGCAGAAGAAACACCTGCTACGGCATCTCCAGATACTTCGGTAACACCATCTACCTCCCCAACCGAAGAAACACCCACCGCCTTGGTATCTCCAGTTACTTCAGATACTTCGGTAACACCATCTACCTCCCCAACCAAAGAAACACCCCCTACCAAGGCATCTCCAGTTACTTCGGTGACACCTGCTGCCGCAAAATCTCTAGGTACTTCCGCTACACCATCTGTATTCACAAAAAGTCTACCCTCGACTTCCACTTCTAGAGATATTGAGCGTTTAGAGCGAAATAAAGTATGTCCAGGGTGTGATTTAAGTGGTGCTTACCTAGTTGATGCCAACTTGGAAGGTAGTGATTTAAGTGGTGTCAATTTGACTGGTGCCAACTTAAGGGGGGCTAATCTTAAGTCTGCCAAATTGAGAGATGCCAAATTGAAAGGTGTGAACCTGGAGAGAGCCAATTTAACTTATGCTGACCTGAGAGGTGCAAAGTTAAATGGCGTTGTTCTAAACAAAACTCAACTCATTGATGTTAACCTCAGCCATGCTGACTTAAAAAACACTAATTTTAGTGGGGCTAGACTTTCGGGTAACTTTTTTTCAGCTGATATGACTGGTGCTGACTTAAGTGATACTGACTTTAGGGTTGGGATTACTAACTTTAGCAAAGCTAATCTAAGTGATGCTAACCTCAACGGAGCAAATTTGACTGATGTAAATCTGACTGGTGTAAACCTCAGCAATGCTAACTTAAAGAGTGCCAGGGTTGATGATTTGGCAGTCCATCAAGCTAATATTCAAGGAACAATAATGCCTGATGGCAAAATCCAGGAATAGGTTGATTCATGCTTTTTGATCGTAGTAGTATGCTGTCACCATTAAGTTGATAGTTGTTTAAATCGATCAGCCGAATAAGGACACACACCTTATTCAAAAAAAGTAAAAAATATTGCTTTTTCTCTCATTTAAACAAGGCGGGAAATTAGCGATCGCTCCTCACCTAAACCTCTCCCCAAGAAAACTGCCATACTCTATATTATTAGGACCAATACATTTAGAAGCATTGGGGAGAGAATTAGACTTAAAAAATCAAAGATTAAAAGTTTTACCGATTAGTCCAACCGAAACTTATTTGACTATTCTCTAAATTACACTGGTGCATTTCCTCCAGTTTAACATATAATCTAATCGCCTTCTAGGGAACAATTCCTGCGATCGGGCAAAAACTAACCCAGTGAAGTGAAGTTATATTAAAGGATTCTGTGAAATATTTTTTTCTTTCTGATGGTTGGACTTATGGGCGCGTGTGGTCATCGGACGGACTGTGGAACGACGCAACTTGGCGACGCAGACCCCACATTCAACGCTTAAACCTTTATTTTCTTGAGCAAAACGAACAATTGTGGCTGTATCGGGTCGAAGATGCCATTTTAACTGTAGAAGTTAAACCTGTAGACCCAAAACAAATTGAACGGGCAGCTGGTGCGATCGGTCAAGTAGTACTCAAGCGATTGATTAGTGCGGACCAAGTGCTAGAGAGGTTGAGTGCCGCCGAAACAGTTTGTCAGGTAAAAAATATTCAATCGGTCGTCTTGTAACCTAAACTTAAAACTGTAACTTGGCAAGTGAAGCTGGCTGTAAGTCGAAGTGCTGTCAACAATACAGCGCCTATATCTGCTTGCAATAGGCTCAATCAAAAGTTACACTTCTTTAAATACTCTCATTTTGTTAAACGCATTGTTAAACTGCCCAAGGTATCTTAATTAAAGGCAACTTTAGGAAGATCTCCTGGACAGCCGCAGCAACCAAAACCTTAACAAACTGCACAAAAGTTCGTTGATCCGACATCACTCATCGAGGAGGAGCGTAGTCAATGGGACTACCCTGGTACCGAGTACATACAGTCGTCCTGAATGACCCAGGCAGATTAATATCTGTACACCTTATGCACACTGCCTTAGTGGCAGGTTGGGCTGGTTCGATGGCCCTGTACGAACTAGCTATTTACGACCCCAGCGACCCCGTTCTTAACCCTATGTGGCGGCAGGGTATGTTCGTCATGCCCTTCATGGCACGCTTAGGAGTAACGGACTCTTGGGGTGGTTGGAGCATCATCCCTGACAAAGCAAATATTAATCCAGGTGTCTGGAGCTTTGAAGGAGTTGCTGCCGCTCACGTCGTTCTAGCTGGTTTGCTGTTCCTAGCTGCCGTTTGGCACTGGGTTTATTGGGATTTGGAACTATTCAGAGATCCCCGCACTGGCGAACCTGCGCTAGATTTGCCCAAAATGTTTGGGATTCACTTGTTCTTGTCTGGTTTACTTTGCTTTGGTTTCGGCGCTTTCCACTTGACAGGTCTATTTGGCCCTGGAATGTGGGTTTCCGATCCTTATGGCATAACCGGGCACATTCAACCTGTAGCACCTGAATGGGGGCCAGCGGGATTTAACCCGTTCAACCCTGGTGGTGTGGTGGCGCACCACATTGCCGCGGGTGTTGTGGGGATTATTGCTGGTTTATTCCACTTGACAGTTAGACCACCGGAAAGACTCTACAAAGCTTTACGGATGGGGAACATTGAAACCGTACTTTCTAGCAGTATTGCTGCGGTTTTCTTTGCTGCCTTTGTGGTCGCTGGTACGATGTGGTACGGCAATGCTACTACACCGATCGAATTGTTTGGACCCACCCGTTATCAATGGGATAAGGGTTACTTCCAAGAAGAAATCCAACGCCGTGTCCAAGCTAGCGTAGCTAGTGGTGCGACTCTGGCTCAGGCATACGAACAAATACCGGAAAAATTGGCTTTCTATGATTACGTAGGTAACAGCCCTGCTAAAGGTGGTTTGTTCCGCGTTGGCCCAATGAACAAGGGAGATGGCCTTGCTCAAGGATGGTTAGGTCATCCAGTATTCAAAGATGCCGAAGGTCGCGAATTATCTGTTCGCCGCTTGCCCAACTTCTTTGAAAACTTCCCTGTGGTTCTGACTGATAAGGATGGCATTGTTCGTGCTGACATTCCTTTCCGTCGTGCTGAATCGAGATACAGCTTCGAGCAAGTTGGTGTAACTGTCAGCTTCTTCGGTGGTGCGCTTGATGGCAAGACTTTCACTGATGCTGCTGATGTGAAGCAATATGCGCGGAAAGCTCAATTGGGCGAACCTTTTGAGTTCGATCGCGAAACTTTAGGTTCTGACGGTGTGTTCCGTACCAGCACTCGCGGTTGGTTCACTTTTGGACACGCTGTATTTGCGCTGTTGTTCTTCTTCGGTCATATTTGGCACGGTTCCCGTACCATCTACCGTGATGTGTTTGCGGGTGTTGATCCTGATCTGTCCGAGGAACAAGTGGAATGGGGCTTCTATCAAAAAGTGGGTGACAAGTCTACCCGCCGAGATCAACCTATCTAAATCTCTGGTTTAAGGACTTTTTGATGAAGGTCTAACGACTAACTAATTTGCTCAATTTTGTTAGGGCGTTAGACCTTCCCCCGTTACCAAAAAAATAGGTCTAAAGCCCCGTCCTTGCAGGACGGCTTTTATTTATGTTAAGATATTTGCGTAGGGTTTTTCCACGCAAATGATTGTTCTAGAGTTTAAGGCTAAAGGAAAAACAACTCAATACACTGCCATAG
>JBAVZX010000857.1:0-3107 GCA_049589015.1 Phormidium sp.
CCGCATCGAAAAAGAAGAACATTACTTCAACGCCATAAACACCAACCTACTTGATTTAGGTTTACAGCCTCACTTCCTCTCCGATGCCCTACTTGATTCTCTGTTAAACTTTGCGGTTAAGTATCAACAGCGAGTCGATAAAAACCAAATCCTCCCAAAAGTTACTTGGCGACGGTAAACTTTTGTCATTAGTTATTTGTCATTAGTCATTAGTTATTTGTCATCTGTCATTAGTGATTTATTATTAATAACTGGAAGCAATTCACCAAAAACCAGTGGCATAGTGATATCAACAGATGCACAGATATCGTTAATGACCAATGACCAATAACCAATGACTAATGACTAATGACCAATGACCAATGACCAATGACTAATTATGCGAATTGCCCTATTTACAGAAACATTTCTGCCAAAAATTGATGGCATTGTAACTCGCCTTTGCCACACAGTTGAACATCTGCAACGTAGCGGGGATCAAGTACTAATTTTCTCACCAGATTACGGCATTACTGAATATAAAGGAGCCAAAATTTACGGAGTTTCTGGCGTACCCTTACCCATGTACCCAGAACTAAAATTAGCATTTCCTCGACCTGCGATCGGTAAAGTATTAGAACAATTTCAACCAGATATTATTCATGTAGTTAACCCCGCAGTTTTAGGATTAGGTGGTTTATATTACGGAAAAAGCCTAAAAATTCCGATCGTCGCCTCCTATCACACCCACCTACCTCAATACCTCCAACATTACGGACTAGGAATGTTAGAAGGAGTATTGTGGGAACTATTAAAATCCGCCCATAACCAAGCCGAATTAAACCTTTGTACCTCCACAGTAATGGTACAAGAATTAAGAAATCATGGCATTGAAAGAGTAGATTTATGGCAAAGAGGAGTAGACACCGAATTATTTCATCCTGACACAGCCACCCAAGAAATGCGATCGCACCTCAGCCAAGGACACCCCGAAAGCCCCCTCCTCCTCTACATCGGACGCTTAGGCGCAGAAAAAGAAATCGAACGCATCAAACCAATACTAGAAACCATCCCAGACGCACGCCTCGCCCTAGTCGGAGACGGCCCAAACCGCGAAGCCCTAGAAAAACACTTCGCCGGAACAAACACCCACTTCGTCGGCTACCTCCGAGGCAAACAACTCGCCTCCGCCTACGCCTCCGCCGATGCCTTCATCTTCCCCTCCCGCACCGAAACACTCGGACTAGTCCTCCTAGAAGCAATGGCAGCAAGCTGTCCAGTCGTCGCCGCCCGCTCCGGCGGCATCCCCGACATCGTTACCGACGGTGAAAACGGCTACCTATTCGACCCCACAGACGAACAAGGCGCTATCAACGCCACAATTCGCCTCCTAGCCCAACAAGAAGAACGCGAAACCCTCCGCCACAACGCCCGCAAAGAAGCCGAAAAATGGGGTTGGGCAGCCGCTACCAGACAACTACAGCGCTACTATCAAAACGTAGCTTTCTCCACCTTGCCCAAAGCCGCCTAATTACTCAGTGGCATTCCGAAACGTAATTTTCTTATGCCCAGGCTCCAGGCGCAAAGACTAATTCGCGAACCCAAGCGCAGAAGCACAGGGGACAGGCTGCAAACCCAGAGAAATTTAAACCCTTTACCCTTCTTTGTTTCCTTCTGCCCTCTGTCTTCTGCCTTCTGGAATTTGTCATACTCTATGTAGGTAGTAGCTCAATTAATTTAGCTCCGTCAATAATAAAGTTCCCTGTCATCGAAACACTTGTAACTTAGCGATTAATGCAGATACATTCGTAGTAGGTCATCTACTTTCTTGTGGAAGTAGGTCAGCTAGGCTAGGGGTCAGGGTAAAAGAAATAGCATGGGACGAGCAGCAGAGCCAAAAACATTGGGAAAAAGCCCACAAATTTGACTTTTACCCCTTCAGACCCTCTGCGTTCCATCGACCTATCATTTCCATATTCCGCTAAATGGAAAAGAGCTTCTATTTATTGGAGCTTCACCCTGTAAAACCTCATGAGCATGACATTCCCCAACACTGGTAGCGTCTTAACCACGTTAACCCAGCTAACTCAGCAGCACCGCGTTAAAGCTTTGCTTGAGCGAGTCAGAAATATTTCCGTCAAGGAATTTATTTGTCTCCTCGACTTTATCACAGCCGAATTCCAACAATTTCTCAGAGCCATTGAACTAATTAACAATGAAGCTCTAGAAGCCATGTTGGAAGATATTCTAGAAGTGATTACCCTGAAAATGGGTCAAGTCCTGCAAGCAGAACTGAGTACCATTTACTTGGTTGATAACGCCAAAGGCTATCTGTGGTCAAAAATACCTCAACCAAATAGTGAAAAACCTTTAGAAGTTCGCATCCCTCTAAATGCAGGTATTCCAGGTCATGTAGCTATCAGTGAAAAATCTTTAATTGTCCCGGATGCTTACAATCATCCCTTGTTTAATCCTGACTTGGATAAACAACTTGGTTATCATACCCGCGATATTCTTTGTATGCCCGTAAAAAGTAGTAAAGGGCAAATTGTCGCTGTAATTCAATTATCTAATAAGGCTGGCGACCTACCTTTTAATGAGGAAGATGAAATAGAATTTCAGAGATTTGTTGATGATATTGGCGTAATTTTAGAAAGCTGCCAATTATTTTATCAAGCAGGGCGAAATCAACGCGGTGCCAATGCCTTACTGAAAGCGACGCAAATTTTAGGTCAAAGTCTCGACCTGGAAACTACTTTAAAGTCAGTAATGGAACAAGCCCGGACTTTAATGCAGGCCGATCGCAGTACACTATTTTTATTATTTAAAGAAACTAACGAACTTTGGACAAAAGTAGCCGCCGCTGATGGGAAAACCATGTTAGAAATCCGCATTCCCGCCAATAAGGGAATTGCTGGTTATGTGGCTTCCACAGGTCAACCTCTAAACATTCCTGACGCTTACAAAGACCCACGCTTTGACCCCACTACAGACCAACGCACAGGCTACCGCACCCAAAATATTCTCTGTTTGCCAGTTTATAATTCAGCAGGTATTTTAATTGGTGTAACTCAACTGATTAATAAACATCAAAGTAGTTTTACTTCTTCTGATGAAGAGTTTATGCG
>JBAVZX010000858.1:0-5033 GCA_049589015.1 Phormidium sp.
AATATTTTGACCTTGGCGTTTACGAGTCAATTCAACTAAGCCGAGTTCGGAGAGTTGAGCAATTTGGGGTCTGGCTTTATCTGCTTTTAGGGCTTTGTTAAAATGCTCTAGGACTTGTAGCTGGTCGCGCCTGGAGTCCATGTCGATAAAGTCAACGATAATTACCCCAGCGAGATTCCGCAGTTTCAATTGACGGGCGATTTCGGTGGCGGCTTCGCAGTTTGTCCACAGAACAGTTTCTCTAGCTGTTGCAGAACGGGTGAAGGAGCCGGAGTTAACGTCGATTACCGTTAGTGCTTCTGTGGGTTCGATGATAATATATCCACCAGAAGGTAGATCTACTCTGGGTTTGAGGGCTTCTCTGATCGCAGCATTGACGCGGAAGTAGTCTAATATTGGTAAGCGATCGCGATGATGGTCAATTAAAACCCCTTGTGGTGTCTTACCTGCACTCCAGTTGATCAAGTGTTGCTTAACTCGCTTAACTCCAGTGTGTGAGTCTACCACAATCCGATTCACGTCTTCGCTATACATATCACGTAAAACGCGCTGTACGAAGTCATCATCCCGGTTTAATAATGCTGGGGCGCGACTGGAAATTACCTCTTGTTGAATCGCCTCCCACTGTTTTTGCAGCGCTTCTAAGTCTTCGATAATCGCTTCTTCTGGCTTATTTTCCGCTTCTGTTCGCACCAGTAAACCCATTCCTGGTGGTTTTAACAAAATTGCTAAGGCTCTCAGGCGATTGCGCTCACTCTCACTTTTAATTCGCCTTGATAAATTTACACCTCTGCCAAAGGGCATTAACACTAAGTAACGACCGGGCAAAGTAATATTACCAGTGAGTCGAGGGCCTTTATTCCCTGTCGGCTCTTTCATTACTTGGACTAAAACTTTTTGTTGTGGTGCTAGCAGTTCGGTAATTGCTCCTGCTGTCCGTTTTAATCTTAATGGGCCTAAATCAGAAACGTGAATAAATCCGTTGCGTTCAGGATCTCCTATATTTACAAAGGCCGCATCAATCCCAGGTAATACATTTTCAACTACACCAAGGTAAATATCTCCTACTTGGTGATTTCCTGTAGCAACAACTAACTCTTGAATTTGATCTTCAGAAAATACGGCAGCAATGCGATGTTGTTCAGCTATGATGATTTGCTTTGGCATTCAAATACCTCTTTAGATTTTAGATTTTAGATTTTGGACTTTCGATTTTAGATTTGAAAAAAATCGTCAATCGAAAATCAACAATTAAAATCTTTATTGGGCTTTCTTTTTGGTTGTAATGGCTTGAAAATCTGCTTTTTCAAGCAAGTAGTAATAATCCCAGAATTCCTGAATATAGTGATGAACAATTGCATCAATTTTCAGAAAATATTTTGGTTGCTAATGACTCAGAAATGACAGAATATTTCACTCAACTTCCTTACAGCAATTAATTTGTAATTCGGTCGCGTAGCTTGTGCTTCAGCACTTATCGCGCCTAAAGCGTAACTTCGTAAATCAGTCTAGCAAAATCGACTTTTCCTTTCACTGTACTCTATCTCTCTGGGAGTACAACAACCCCCTTTGAACCTTCCATCGATTGGCATAGACAGCTTATTGTCGAAAGCATTGTGGCACAATCTAGGTCTTTTCATATTGGGGTGCTTGGCGCAAATTAATTAAAGACATATCTAACCAAGTTTTTTGGTCTGATTTCTGATTGCAGGTTGATTGTGTTAAATCCCCCTATTTTCACCTGGCTTTTACCATCGTAATAGTAGATGAAATTTCGTCTACCAAGGCTGTAAAATATCAGGTTTATAACCAATTCCCCCCTTTTTTCTATCAATAGAAACATGGGAAAGGCTATAGGGAGCGAAACTCGATACCCTAGCATTAAATGCGATTTTGTAGTGTGTAGGGGCTAGTTTAGTCAGAAATATGAGCTATAGCAACAATTTACATTTAAAACCGCTCCTACACAAAAAATTCGGTAAATTTCGTTTTAGAGTTAATCACAAGGTAATTCTTACGAAGAAACAAGAAAGCTTCTTATTTTTGCTTAACTCTAAATCGCATCTTATCACATCTAAACTAGGTAATTTCATCCATTGACCAGGCAGGTATATTTTCTGCTGCTTTTTGATAAGCAAAAATTATTGTTTTCAGGAATTCTGGAGCCTACGCTGGTTTTAGGATTAACTGAGTCCGGTGAGCGTGAAGTAGTTGAAACTCTGCTCTTGTTACTTGTTCTAGCATATAAACGATGTGTTCCGGGCGCAACAAGTTCCCATCATTTTGGCAATTACCTAGATAACGGATCGTTGCCTGTTGCTGATTTTCTGTCTCGGTGAAGACAAGTTCTAATTGTAACAAGCGATCGCGCAGATTCACTTCTACCTTTTTCCCTGATTTAGTAGTCTGCTCCACCAGAATTCGATCGCTCTGTAGTACCTCTGCTATCCAGTTGCCCCACTGTGCAGGTGAATTTTCTGCTAGGGGCGGATTTTGTCCAGATGTTATCTGCGGGACATCAAGGTTGCTTACCACATCTGCCCCTACTGTTAACATATACTCGGCTTTTTCTAACAATTGGGTAGCTGCTGGCGTTTTTAAATCCACCTCCTCCACATGATAAATCGGAATATTTTCTGGTAGTTTAGCAGCTAACTTGGCTTGGAAACTCGCTACTTCCATGACCTCAGTCAACTCAAAATCTACGATTTCGCCTTCGCTAGTGCTTCCCAAAGATAACGCATTGGCGATCGAAATCCTGGGACTAGGATGAAAACCACCAGTAAAAGTCACTGGTATGGCTGCACGCCTAACGGCGCGATCAAACAACCGAACTAAATCCAAATGGCCCACTAAAGCCATTTCACCACGTTTACCAAACCAAACTCGCAACCGCTGGGCTTTGTGTTGGTTTGGAACAAACTCACCCACAAATTCGGGAATTGGTGGAGGTGATTCTACTATGTTATGCCCAAAATCCGTCCCACAAACCCCACAATGGGAACAACCTTCAAAAGAGCAATCTGGAACTGTCGCCGCTTCTAAGGCTTTTGCTAAATCAGTTTTGAGCCAATTCTTATCGATTCCGGTATCGATATGATCCCAAGGTAGAGGTTGATCTAGCAGTTCTTTCCCTGTTTGCTGTAAAGGCGGGTTTTGCCCTGAAATTGTCTCTGTGACATTAAACTTATCTGCTAAACCCTCCCCTACTAAGTTCCACTCGCCTTGTTCTAGCAGACGATACTTCCAGCTTAAATCAGATTGAGAGATCGCATCTCCCCAAGCTTGATATGCTTTCTCTACACTGTCAAACCAGGAATCCATCCCTGCACCCAATTCCCAAGCGCGACGCAGCACCGCTGACAAACGGCGATCGCCTCTCCCCAAAAAGTCTTCCATTGCGGAAATTCGCACATCAGTAAAGTTAGCTTTTACTCCTTTCAAGCGGCGAAATTCAGCCCGCAAAAGTTCCTGTTTGCGTTTAAATTCAGCTGTGGAAACTGAATGCCATTGAAAAGGGGTGTGAGGTTTTGGCGTAAAGTTGGAAATCGTTAAAGTGAAATTAATTTGCTTTCTACCTTTAATCCGACATTCCTGCTGTAACCAGCGAACAGTTTCGCAAATTCCCAGAACATCTACATCGGTTTCCCCAGGTAAACCAATCATGAAGTATAACTTTATTTTATCCCACCCTTGTTCGTGAGCAGTTTTTACTCCCCGCAGTAATTCTTCATTGGTCAAACCTTTATTAATGATGTCCCGCATTCGCTGCGTACCAGCTTCTGGCGCAAAGGTAAGTCCACTTTGCCTAGTTCCGCCGATGATATTGGCAATGTTTTCATCGAAGCGATCGACCCTTTGACTGGGTAGAGACAGCGAAATATTTTCATCTTTCAGGCGGTTTCTCACTTCCACCCCTACAGCGGGCAAAGCCAAATAGTCCGAACAGGAGAGAGATAACAAAGAAAATTCATTGTAACCAGTCACCCGCATTCCCTCAGAGATCGCTTCGATCACCTGTTCTGGTTCCACGTCTCTAGCTGGACGAGTCAACATTCCCGGTTGACAAAAACGACATCCTCTAGTACAACCGCGGCGAATTTCTATGGTTAGGCGATCGTGTACAGTTTCCACAAAGGGAACTAAACCGATCGAGTATGCCGGAATTGGAGTTGCTACCCGGCGTAAAATTCGGTTGGGAACATCCGAACGATTAGGATGAACCGAACCATCAGCCGCCATATCATAAAACTGCGGCACGTAAACTCCTGGAACTTGGGCTAAATCTAACAATAATGCGCTTCGATTCAACCCTTGCGCCTTACCCTCTTCAATTACTAAACCAATTTCTGGTAACAGTTCTTCCCCATCACCCAAAGCAATGAAATCCAAAAACTCAGAATATGGTTCTGGGTTAGATGTCGCTGTTTGTCCCCCAGCAAAAATTAAAGGGTACTGAAAATCATCTTTTTCCCCGCGTTCTTGCCAAGTTAGGGGGATTCCAGCTAAATCGAGCATTTCGAGGATATTTGTGGCTCCCAGTTCATAACTGAGGCTAAAGCCCAAAATATCGAACTCTTTCAACGGTTGGCGTGACTCAACAGCAAATAAAGGTGTTTTCGTTTCCCGTAGTTTAGCCGCTAAGTCTGTTCCAGGTAAGTAGGCGCGATCGCATAACTGACGGGGCTGCTGATTCAAAATGTTATAGAGAATAATATGCCCTAAGTTAGACGCTCCTACTTCGTAAACTTCTGGATAAGTCAACACCCAGCGCACCCTCGCCTTCTCCCAAGGCTTATGCACTGCGCCTAACTCATTACCTAAATAACGCGCAGGTTTAAAAATTTCTGGTGTGAGTAACTGTTCTACTGCTACTGCCACAGGCATTATCCTTGTCTGAAGACGGATCTGGAGGCTCTATAATCTAACTTTTCTATTATCGCTGCTCTTGTACTTGTAGTGGAAAAGCTGGGTTTTATTAATCGATTATTGGTAACTTATATAACTATAGTTCCTATCCTACAAGGTTTTGG
>JBAVZX010000859.1:0-5910 GCA_049589015.1 Phormidium sp.
TTAGATAGAAGCGTATAGTTTTTTAGTTCAGTATCTTAAAAGGCGATGCTTTTTAAAATTATTTTAGCTGCTAAGTCAGTGGTGATCCAGAAAGACTTTTACAAGCTTTTTTAAATATTTTAGATAATGCAATTAAGTATTCAGTTAATAACTCGGAAGTTTCCATTATTGGACAGATAGAAGCTAACCAAATTATCGTAAAAATTAGTGACCAAGGGCCAGGTATTAGTGCCAACGATATGCCACATATTTTTGAACAGTTTTATACAGCCGATCGTTCTCGCTGCGGTAGCAGGACAGGTTTAGGTTTGGCGATCGCAAAACGAATTGTTGAAGCACACGATGGTACAATTACTGCTAGCAGTAATCCTGGCAAAGGAGCAAGTTTTACTATTCACTTACCGATTAATAAAGATTTGTTCTGAATTTTACCTTGTCCAAGTTAACCAAGTAGTAAATAACTGCTTAACAAATGGTGTAAGACGAGTACGATTATATGCGTCTGCGGCTTTCCGAATTGCTTCAGCTTGAGTGGGATAAGGATGAATTACAGAAGCAATTTTTCCTAGTCCAATGTTGTTAACCATTGCTAAAGTAATTTCACTAATCATGTCTCCTGCATGAGGCGCTACAATTGTTGCACCTAAAATTTTATCGCTACCTTTTTTGACGTGAATTTTGACAAATCCGGTTTCTTCTCCATCAGCAATTGCGCGATCGACTTGAGTTAAAGGAATAAAAAATGTGTCTACATTAATCCCTTGTTCCTTTGCTTCCGATTCATACATTCCGACATGAGCAATTTCTGGATCTGTATAAGTACACCAAGGCATAGTGAGTGTACTTAATTTCTTTCTGCCTAAAAACAGGGAATTTTGAATTACTATTCTCGCAGCAGCATCAGCAGCATGAGTAAACTTCCATTTCATACAAATATCACCTGCGGCGTAAATGTTTGGATTGGTTGTTTGTAAGCTATCGTTAACAAAAACGCCTTTTTTAACATCGTATTCAACGCCAACAGTTTCTAAATTTAACCCTTCTACATTTGGTTTCCTTCCCACACTAAGAAGAATTTGATTTACTGTTACAGAGTTCTCTTTACCTTGAGATTCGTAGTAAATAACTTTTTCTTCATTATATTGTTCTACTCGATTAATTTTAGAGTTCAAAATTAGATTAATTCCTTCTTGAATAAATACGTTTTGCACAATTTCTGCGGCATCTGCGTCTTCGCGATCGAGAATATGTTCATTTTTATGGAACAAAATTACTTGGGAACCCAAACGCTGAAAAGTTTGTGCTAATTCACAACCAATTGGCCCACCACCAATTACTGCTAAACGTTGCGGTTTTTCGGTAAGGTTAAATACAGTTTCATTGGTGAGATAGCCAGATGTTTCTAACCCTGGAATATTCAGATTTGCGGCTCTAGCACCTGTAGCAATTACAGCTTTTTTAAACTGCAAAGTTTTACCAGCAACTTCAATAGAATTTTTACTAGAAAAATGACCTTCGCCGAGAAAAACATCAACCCCTAATTGGTTTTGAAATCTTTGTGCGGAATCATTATGACTGATATCAGATCTGATTTTTCGCATCCGTTCCATGACTGCGGGAAAATCAATTTTTGTACCATTAGGAACCTGAATACCGAATTTTTGTGCCTGAGTAATATAAGCAACGACGCGAGAAGAACGAATTATAGTTTTTGAAGGTACACAACCAACATTTAAACAGTCTCCTCCCATTAAATTTTTCTCAATTAAAGCTACTTTTGCGCCTAAACCTGCGGCACCTGCGGCAACAACTAATCCCGCTGTTCCCGCACCAATGACAACTAAGTTATAACACTCTGCTGGTTGAGGATTTACCCAATTTTGAGGATGTACTTGAGATATTAAATTTTGATTGTGTACATCCATTGGGGAAACTGTTAAATTTTCAATTTTAGACATAAAATTTCTTCCTTACTGAACGCTTTCTTGGAGAGCTTTTTTAGCAATATGAGTAATGTAAACCGTTACGGCAACTGTGGCAATAAAACCTATGATCCGAATTATCCATTTGGCAATTTCGGCTTGAGGATTTGTGGGGACATTTCCTGCGCCAATCATGGCAATGTCACCTGCTAAAGAACCAATATAAACATACATAATTGTTCCAGGTATCATGCCAATTGAACCTAGAATATAGTCTTTTAAGGAAACTTTTGTAATCCCAAAGGCATAGTTTAAAAGATTGAAGGGAAATACTGGCGAAAGGCGAGTGAGTAAGACTATTTTGAAACCTTCTTTAGCAACGGCGTTATCAATGGCTTGGAATTTAGGATAATCGGCAATTTTTTTTGTTACCCAATCACGAGTTAAATATCTGCCGATGAGAAAGGCAAATGTTGCTCCCATTGTGGCGGCAATAAATACATAAATTGAACCCCAAAATACACCAAAAATTACTCCTCCTCCCAAGGTGAGAAGAGAACCAGGAATAAATAACACGGTGGCGAGGTTGTATATGAGGATAAATTCGATCGCTCCCCAAGAATTAAGTTGAGCGATCCAAGTTAACGCATTGCTAAAAATTTCTTGCATATTAATTGATTTCATCAAAGTAACAATTTTACGGAAATTTATTGTTGAATTTCCAGAGATTTCATTTATGATAACTCAATTATGTGAACTTAAAAATCTACAAAATCTACGTTAAACATGATAACTAGATGAATATTGTATTATTTGTTGCTTAGCAAGAGTATGCGATAGCAAAGAAATGACTGATAGTGCTAGTTGTTACTCAAAAGTTAATGATAGTTAATTAAGCAAATATGATATAATGCGGAACACAAAAAAATAAATGACCAACGAATTTGGATTCCCTGATACTATTGGTGCAGGCGATTTAAGAGAGGAAAATGCTATCAGGTTAATGCAACGGATTCTGACTAAACGCTAGCAGAATTAACTTATCCTTACAAAATCCTTATCTTTCTGTTCTAAAGTTCCCTGTAAAGATGCTTTAGAAGATGCTTTTTAAAATCAGGAGTTTTCATCATGATTGCTTTGTACAATTCCACAGGAGATCGGTCTAATTCAATGCAACTCTCTTTATGTCATTACAAAAATGTTTCTAACAAATTACAAATTTTACGAATTGGGAATGTCCCTAACTGGTACTTTGAGAAAGTTGTTTTTCCGGGAGAAGTTTTGTTATTTGAAGCACCACTCCAAGGTGTGTTAGAAGTCCATACCAGTGCTAAGGTAACTACAATTTTGGCAGATACTATCAACTGCGATCGCTTGCGGGTACAGGAACAAGTCTATGTTACAAAAAATAACATTTCTCGTCACCAAGAAGACAACAATGCCAGCAATTCTGCCAATATAGTAAATATCTCTTAGAGGTACTAATTGGTATGAAAATCCTCTTAATAGAGGATGATGAATCTACCGCCATGACATTGGCAAAAATACTTACCGACCAAAACTACGTAGTTAACACCAGCAATAATGGAGAAACAGGATTAGATTTAGTCAAAACTTATGAATATGACTTAATTCTGTTGGATTTGCTGCTTCCTGGCTTGGACGGTATCAATTTTTGTCGTCAACTTCGTTCTCAGGGATATCAAATTCCGATCTTGATTCTGACGGCTAAAGATAGTAGCAGAGATCGAGTGATGGGTTTAGAAGCAGGTGCGGATGATTACGTAGTCAAACCCTTTGATTTACCAGAGTTGTTGGCTCGCATCCGCGCTTTGCTCAGACGAGGAAGAGAAATTGCACCTGTGGTTTTAACTTGGGAAAATTTACAGCTAAATCTAGATAATCAAGAAGTAAGATATCAAGGAGAATTAATTCACTTAACTCCCAAAGAATATGGTTTATTAGAATTATTTTTGCGAAATCCTAGCCGCATTTTTAGCCGCAGTGCAATCCTAGATCATGTGTGGTCTTTGGGAGAATTTCCCGGCGAAGAAGCTGTGAGAACTCAAATTATGGGACTGCGACAAAAGTTAAAAACCGCGGGCATAATTAATGATGTAATAGAAACTATTTATGGGTTTGGTTATCGTTTGAAACCTGTATCAACAAAAGTAGAATCTTTGCCAAAACTGAAGGGTAAATCAAGGAAGAAAAAGCCAAGTCAGCCGGAAGAATTAAAGTTAGTTAAACCGGAAGATTCTGGGTTAAAAGCTGAAGTTATGGCTGGATTAGCTCAAATATGGGAAAATTTAAAAGATACATTTTTGGCGGATTTAGTATTATTTGAACAAGCGATCGCTCAAATTAGAAGCGGAACTTTCGACAGTGAACTAAAAGAACAAGCGAGAATGCAAGCTCATCGTTTTATTGGTTCTTTGGGGTCTTTTGGTATGCTCAAAGGTTCAGAAATTTCTAGAAATATTGTGCAATTACTAGATCAAGAAACTATAGAGGATACTGGATACTTTTGCCAATTAGTAGAAGCACTAAGAGAAAGTATTTCCGAACATGAAATTAGTAAGCAAATAACAACTACTCCCTTAAGTTCTAAAAGTTCAAATAACTCTGTTTTATCTAGTAATAATACTCGTAAATTGGTGATAATTGATGACGATCCAGAATTGATTAATCAAATTACAATAGAAGCGCAAAATAAAAATTTACGATTACAAATAGTCAGGAGTTTTGCTGCTGCTATAGAAACAATTACAGCCGATATTCCTAATATAATTTTGCTGAATATCTCTTTAGAAAAAAATGAGAAGAATGGCTTAAAATTTTTATTTGAATTAACTTGTAACTATCCAGTAATTCCAATTTTAGTAATTTCTGAGCGTAGTCAATTGAGCGATCGCATCGCAGTAGCACGCTTGGGAGGAAAAGCTTTTTTCCAAAAGCCGATCGCTACAGAACAACTATTTCAATCACTTTCTCAAATTGTGCAACAAAATTATCGAGAAGATGCCAAAGTATTAATCGTAGATGATGATGCTTCGATGTTAGGTAATCTCTCGCTCTTGTTGTCACCTTGGGGTTTACAAGTCAAAACTTTAGCAGATCCTAAAAAATTTTGGGAAGTATTAGAAGAATCAACCCCAGATCTATTAATACTAGATATAGAAATGCCTGGTTTCAGCGGTCTTGATCTCTGTCAAGCAGTGAGAAATGATCCTCGTTGGAGCGAACTGCCGATCTTATTTTTGTCTGCTCATCAAGATACTGAAACAGTCCGCCAAGTATTCGCCGCAGGAGGTGATGATTATGCAAGTAAACCTATTTTAGAACCAGAATTAATCGCTCGTGTCCTGAATCGATTAGAACGGTTCCATCATGGCAAACTTAAAAGACTGTCTTTTAAGTTTTAATTACTACTTAGTCACAAATTTAGCAGTTTAATTATTATGCGATCGCCAATTGCTATCCGTCACCTATTCCGATTTCCTCAAGAAATATCCCTCCGTTTCTTGTTAGTAGCTTTGTTAGTATTGCAAATTATTTTATCTATCAGTATCATCTTAATTGTTCCAGAATTAAATATTTTAGCTACCATAAACCATACTACAGAAAAGATAATTTTGGTTTCTATTATAGCCGGAATTTTAGCAGCTATAGGAGGAAGCATTATAGCTCATTGGGTAACTAAACCTATATTACTATTGAAAATAGCTGCTAAAAAAATGGCTAGCGGAGATTTGGAACAAACTATCAAAATTGCTGGAGTTAGCGAAGTTAAAGAATTAGCTGATTCCTTCAATAGCATGGCGAAACAATTACAAGTTTTGTTGGCAGATTTGGTGGCTTTAAATACAGATTTATCCCAAAATGAACGCCGATTAATCCAATTTTTAGAAGCCTTACCCTGGGGTGTATTAGTACAAGATACTGAGGGAAATATTGTTTACCATAATCAAACTGCACAGCGTTTAAC
>JBAVZX010000860.1:0-9408 GCA_049589015.1 Phormidium sp.
TAGAGGTTTTATTCGGAAGCTAAAGACCTATTCCTAATGTTTGCTTCGCTTCTTTTGAACGTTGGTCGCCATTCATCTCCCGTTAAAACGTAGTTGTAACGGGAGTCTTCTAGCTCCATTAAGATAAGCAAAAATATCTGTATGAAAGGGCTTTAGGAAATTGTCCTAAAGCTCTTTGTTACTATGACTCTCTCTGCAGTTAGAGAAATATTCACTCCAAGTTTCAAAAAGAATGTAACCTCAGTTAGATGGAAAGTTTGCTAGTTAATTTTTATGTTAATAAGCGTTGGTGAAAAATAATACTTCAAACACTAAACAAGGAGTAAAACATGAAACAAATAATTTCTTTGCTGAATCCTACTCGTTTGTTCCGAGTTTTGACCGTTTTTTTGGCTGGACTTTTAGTAATATTTACCACCGCTTGTAGCGATGGCCCAGCAAACGCTCTAGACAAAAATGGCAGACCAGAAGTGCCGTCAAATGCTGTTTCTTCTCCTTACAGAGGCGGCATGAACGGTTATAGTGATGTTGACCCTAGAGCGAATACTTCTGGTGTAAGTAGTCAGACTAACGACTTGGTAAATAAGGCAGAAGGAAACATCCAAAAGCGTGCTGATAGCTTCGACAAATATGCGGACAACTATCGCAAAGGTACAGCTTTAAATGAAAGAGTTGAGAATCTGACAGAAGATGTTGGTGAATCAACTAAAAACACTGCTAAAGGTGTAACTAAGGGTACTCAACGTGGCGTAGAAAATTTGCAAGAAAATACCCAAAACGCTGCCAAATCTCTGCCTAATGTACTGGATGATGCCAAACAAAATGCCAAAAACACTGGTCGTGATGCAGCTAAAGCAACTGACAAAATCACAGATTCTTTGCAAGAATCAAGCAAAAATTTAGCTGATAGTGCTAAGAAGAATGCTTCTGAAACTGCTGGATATTTAAAATCTAAGGCAGATCAAGCTTTAGATAGTAGTCAGCGAGCTTTTAATAGTCATTCTGTAGATGTGGACTAATTAGCAATTGATGATTGATCACCAATAATAAATTAAAAAGTCAGGGAAGTTTTCGGATAATTGATGTATATTCCCTGACTTTTGTTCGTGCTTATTAGAGACTAGCTTGAATGTCAAAGCCAAGGATACGCCTTACTGATTCATCAGGGTTGGGTTCGGGGAAAGTGTTATCTTTGTAATGGTTAATTCCATAAGTATTTACTGACAGTTTATTGCCGTCGCCACTAATATCAAGAGTGACGTAATGGAAGGTATCTGGCGAATAGAAATCCACTGGTTGACGCAGAATATTGGCGTTAGGATCGCCTTCGCGGAATAGGTTTTCTAAGCCTGGGAAATTGGGATTTAAACCTAGTGGATCGACTCCTTTTGCTTGCTGTTGGGTGACGATTCCATCGGCTAAAGATTTAATATTGTCGAAGCTATGATCGGTAATTAAACCAGGGCCAAAAGCGGCTAAAGGGCCACCAACTACTGTGAAAGTGTTGGGAACTTGGACGCGGGAACCTGTTACTGGATCGAAATAATTTAGTTCGTTAACGCGAAATTCGTGGTCGTCGGCGCTGAGAAATACGACGTTTTTAATTTGGTTATCGGCTATAAATTTGAGTATTTCGTTGCGTTCGGCGCGATAACCACCAATCCAAGTTTTTCCTGTGTCTAAGGGGATGATTTTGTTGCCGCTGGTGCTGGCATTTTCATCAATTGGTGTGGAAATGGCGATAATTTTCCAGGTTGTGTTGTCATTTTTGGCTTGTAAAAGTGTTTCTTTGAGCCAGTTAAGTTGGGTGTCGCCTAACATGGTTCGATCGGGATTGTTAGCGCGATCGCCTGTGTCATCTACAGTTCTTCCTTCGGCGTTAATTCTCCTCATCCGAATGTCACGATAAGAGCGATCGTCTACATTAATAAAAACAGCATTTGCTCCCCATTGTTGGGCAAAATATAGTTGATCGGTGCCATTAGTGCGCGGATCATTTGGTGTAGAAGTTGTCACTTCTCGGATTGGTTGATAGTCTTTATAAGCTTGCAGTACCACATCTTGAAATCCGGGAGTTTTATTAATAAAAGTCCCGGTATTATTGACATCAAAAATGGGATTTGTGGCATCTACACCCGCACCCGCAGGAACACCAGCTGGCGCACCGCCATTAGCAAATTGTTTATCACCAAGTTCGTGATTATCTAATAGTGTGTAGTTACCTTGGGATGCGTAAAGTGTTTGTAAACCTGGGAATCCACCGGGATTTACAGGTAACAAGTTTTCTAAATATTTACGACGATAATCAGCTAAACTTTGAGCTTGATTGGTAAAGGGATCTGCTGTTGCGGGAGAGTTACCTAAGCCAGTATTTGGATCGCCACTTTTGGTTTCATAAATGACATCGCCTAAGTAAACAAAGAAGTCTAAATTTAAGTTAGCGAATTCTTTGCTTAAATTATAAGGTCGCCATTCACCTGCTGTATCTGCACTAAAAGCCATGCGAACAGGTACTTTATCTGTGGGGTTGGGTGCGGTTTTAAAGGTTCCTGTTTGGCTGATTTGTCCTCCGGGTGCTAGGAAGCGATAATAATAGGGAGTGTTACTTTGTAAGAAGGTGTTGTCTATTTTAATGGTGTAGTCGCGATCGGGATTTGTTTGGGTAACAAAAGTATTTTTAATGTTAGTAAATTGGGGATCTGTGGCGACTTGTACTACTACATCGCTGACTTTACCTTGTTGAGTAAAAGCATCAGCAGTTCTTGTCCAGAGAATAGCACTATTTTCGGTAGCATCGCCAGAAGCTACGGCGTTGAATATGACATTATTGCTAAAGTTAGCTTTGCGTGCTTCTTTTAACCCATTGACGACAAAATGTTGGTAAGCTTGTTGTAAATTGAAACCAGCATTTCTCAAGTCTTGATTATTAATTAAGTAGCAACAAACGCTAAAAAATGGCGAAGAAGTGCGTACTTCGTTTAATCCTGATATTTGGAAATGTTTAAACAATTGGCGATCGGTTAAATTAGCAACTATTAAATCTGGGTATGATTGACGGTAGAAACCTAAATCCAAAGCCACAGAAAAATTTCTCCCTTCATTTAATCCATAAGTTACAAAATGTTGTAATGCTTGATAGCGATCGCCCCCCAATGCTAAATTAACATCCGTATTATTTTGTAAATAAAAATTTGGCTCGAAAAATTCACTAAATAATCTGCCTTCTCTGACTCCATTAATTACTAAATGCTGTAAAGCTTGCGAGCGATTTCCCTGAAAGGCAGAATTAACATCGGGATTAGTTGCTAAGTAAAAATCTAAGTTAGCAACCAGGGAAAATTTGCGCCTTTCATTGACTCCTAAATTTTGCAAATGAGTCAGTGCTTGTTCCCGATTTTCCCCAAAAGCCTGCGTTAAATCAGCATTACTATTTAGATAGAAATTTAGATCTACAATCGGTGAAAATAATCTCCCCTCTAGCACTCCCAAATTTTCTAAATGTGCCAAAAGCTGTTGATTATTTAAACCAGCTAAATCTCGATTATTAGCCTGATAAAAATTTAAATCCACCAAGGGAGAAAAGGCTCTACCTTCGTTTAACCCCGAATTAATAAAATGAGCAACAGCCTGTTCCTCAGTTAATCCTGCTAAGTCAGAGTTAGCAGCCCGATAAAAGTTTACATCAAATAGGTTAACAGTCATATACACCTTGACTTTTTTTTACAATTTGTCTGGCATCGATCAGTTCAGAAAGGCCCACTTAATAGGCATACTTCTCACAAGTGCTATATTTAGTATTTAGCTATTTGCGGTCATCAAATATAAATATTTTATAAGATCTTAGTTAAGTAATTTTTGGGTATATGTTCATATTTTTACATAATTTGCAATTAAAATTCAATCAAGTTAACTTCAAGTGGTATGATATTCGCCAGTACTTAGTGGATTCATTTCACCTTTGGGAGACTGGCTAATTAATGAGGAAATTTAACCGATAACTTGTACCTTAATTTGGAAAAAAAATTATGTTGACTAACAGCGACCTATTTAACGAAAGCTTTTATCGCCAAACTAACGCCGATGTAGCAGCAGCTATTTCCAACGGTTTTTTCCGCAATGGTTTAGAACATTTTCTGCAATTTGGGCAATTTGAAAACCGAAATCCTAGTGCTTTTTTTGATACAGCTTATTATCTGCAACAGAATACTGATGTAGCTAATGTAGTAAATGCTAATACCACCACGGCATTTGCACATTTTATTAATGCTGGACAAAATGAAGGACGCAACCCTTTTGTTTTGTTTAATAACAGCTTTTATTTGAGCAATAACACTGATGTTAATGCAGCAGTTGGCAGAGATGAAATCACTGGGATTGAACATTATGTTAAATATGGTTCTGAAGAAGGTCGAAATCCTAGCCGCTTTTTTGATCACAGCTTTTATCTTCAGCGTAATTTAGATGTTAATCAAGCCGTACAAACAGACATAATTACTGGTGTAGAACACTATATTCAGTATGGTCAATTTGAAGGCAGAATTCCCCGCATTCTGTTTAGTCAAATGTTTGTTTTTGGCGATAGTCTTGTCGATGATGGTAATATATTTGCCTTAACTCAAGGTGCAGTTCCGCCAAGTCCGCCTTATTTTAATGGGCGTTTTTCTAATGGCCCAGTTTGGGTAGAATACTTAGCACCAACATTAGGATTAATCCAAAATTCAGCTAATAATTTTGCCCTTGGTGGTTCCACAACTGGCACTGAAAATACAGGCAATATTCCTGGTGTACCTCCTTTACCAGGATTGCAACAACAAATTGATGGTTTTACCTCTGCTAATCGGACTGCTGATCCCAATGCACTTTATGTAGTATATGCGGGTGCTAATGATTATTTAGGAGCAGGAATAACAGATGTCACAAGTGTGGTAAATAATTTAACTACGGCAATAACAAAACTTGCTGCTGTAGGTGCAAGAAACTTCATGGTGCCAAATTTACCAAATTTAGGCGCACTTCCTGGCCCAGCTAGCCAAGGGTCATTAGTTCAACAAGGTTTAGGTTTAATATCTACGGCACATGGCATAAATTTAGCAGTCAGTTTGGCAGCTTTGGAACAAAATTCTAATATCAATATTATTCCCGTTGATGTATTTAGTTTGTTTAATAATGCGATCGCCAATCCCGCTGCTTTCGGCTTCACAAATGTCACGAATAATGTAGTCCCAGGAGCAGGTGCTGACCCAACTGTAGCTGGTTTTACTATTCCAGATGGAGTGAATCCCAATCAATATTTATTCTGGGATTTAATACATCCGACAACCCTCGCTCACTCCTTGGTTTCTAACACAGCTTTAAAAGCAACTACTGCTATTGGAGAAGTAGTAGAAATTCTGTGAAAATTTTCTAGTTTGTTGTAGGGACTTCAGTCCTTAACTTTTGGGAAAAGGAGGACTGAAGTCCTCACAACGAACTTTTCTAGGGACTTCAGTCCTTAACTTTTGGAAAAAGGAGGACTGAAGTCCTCACAACGAACTTTTTTTAGGTAAAGAATTCTCTGGTTTCAGTTATCTGTGTCCAGGTATTGTTAGTGTTTGTGCTTAGTCCGCGATCGCACAAAATATCCAGCATCCTCACCCGCATACTATTACCTAAAGAATGGGGTTCATTACTCAAATCAGGAATAAATAATTGGGGGAAACTTTCCTGATTAGGTACTAAAGAATCAACCTCACTTTGACCATGAATGATTAAATCTGCATCTACCCTCGCTATCCGCTGATTTATTGGTACATTCTCCGCCATAAAATCACCAGTTATCCCATCAATTTCCTCTCCAATCAAACTATCAACAGTAGCATTACCAACTTGGCTGGAATCGGCAGAAAAACTATTACTAGAAACTTGACTTGCTGATTGAACAACAGTGGAATTAGCAGTGGTAGTTAAAATGCTTTCCACTTGCACAGGTGTCAGATTGGAATTAGCACTTGAAACTAGTGCTGCTACTCCCGCAATATGAGGCGATGCCATTGATGTTCCACTCATATTTCTGTAGCTATTACCCAGAAAAGTAGAGTAAACATTCACCCCAGGAGCATTGACATAATCTAACGGCATCTTTCCTGCTAAATCAGAAAAACTTGCCATTTGATTATTTCGATTTACTGCACCCACAGCAATACCGAAATGCGAAGCATATCTAGCTGGATACCCTGGTTGAAGTTGGTGTTCATTTCCTGCCGCAGAAACTACAATTACTCCTTTTTCCGCCGCATATTTAATCGCTGAAGCTTCTGCTGGAGTGTTAATATCTCCACCTAAACTAAGATTAATTACTTTCGCTCCATTATCCGCAGCGTAACGAATTCCCGCAGCTACATCAAGTACAGAACCATTGCCAGATCCATCGAGTACTCTGATCGGCATAATTTTGGCATTCGGTGCTACTCCAGTTGCACCAAAACCATTATTTTCTGCGGCAATTGTACCTGCAACATGAGTACCATGTCCGTCTAAATCCATTGGGTCGTTATCATCAGTAACGAAATCCCAACCTCTGATATCATCTATATAACCGTTGCCGTCATCATCCTTTTGGTTGCCAGCAATTTCTCTAGGATTAACCCAAATGTTCCCATCTAAATCGCTGTGTTTATAATCAACTCCAGTATCTACAACAGCGACAACAATTCCTTGACCAGTGTAGCCTTTACTCCAAGTTTCTGGCGCTTTAATTGCATCCAAATCCCAATTATTTCCGCCTAAATTGGCAACTTCTGGAAAGGCATTTTGTCCAGTAGCAGTAGCGACAGCGGCGGCGGCATTTACTAAACCAAAACCAGAGGTACTATTATAGGGAATTGGTGAAGATGCTCGTCCTTCGGCAAAACCAATTTTATTGAAATGACCCCAAAGTTGTTTGTCTAACAAACTAGTCAAATCTGGGTTTTGTTGACGGTAATAATTAAGGTCTAGATAAGGAGAAAAAACTCGGCCTTCATTGATCCCATTATTTACTAAATGTTCCAATAATTGACGATTGTTCAAACCAGTCAATCCAGGGTTGTTTTGCTGATAAAATTTCAGATCGATAAAAGGTGAAAAAACTCTTCCTTGATCAATCCCCACTGTATTGAAGTGGTTTAATAGTTGAGTATCAGTCAAATTAGCCAAATCAGGATTGCTTTGGCGGTAAAATTTGACATCAATAAAATCTGAAAAGTTTCCGGTAGCCATACTGTTAATAATTCACTTTATGCTGCACGCATAAAGACATTTCTGGGTTGAAATAGCGCACTTCCTGACACCAAGATATTTCGCAATGAAAAGTTTTCAGGTTGAGAAAATCAGCTATATTTTGCTGACGCTAAGAGATAAATAAGCCCAGAAAACCTAGCCTATATTACCCAAATATCTAACGAAAACTAACATAACTCACAGAAAAATTTGAGGTTAATTTATGTATTGGTTATATTTTGCGATCGCTCTCTCAGTGAAAATATTTAATGATTAATTAATTAATTAGATAACTAACTATTTTTTTTATTAATAAATACTCCCTAATTTAGATGAACTAAATAGATGATGAATCGGACAATCTACACCGTTTTCCACCTTAGCTGACATTGTTATAAGATATGAAATTAACGCCACCAACTACAGAAATTGGTGATCGAATAACTTATTTTCAGAAATTAATAAATGTAACTTAAGTTACAGGTTAATTTTAGGAAATCTGTAGTGAGAGTGATGACAAATCTTAATATTTGGATTAGACAGGTGTCATAAATATAGTTATCTAAAGCTGAGGCGGTCAGAACGTCCACTCCATAAAAAAAGCTGTAACTCTTATGTAGTGAGCATCCCAACCGCCCAGTTTTCAGTTTTCACTTATTATTTAACGAAAAGTTGGATTAAGCTTTCTTGTACCAACTTTGCAAAGCTATTCGATGTATTTCTCGCCAACTAATGTTATGTTGTTGGGCTAATTGGGCGCAATCTTCGTATTCTGGTTGAATGTTGGTGATATTGCCATTTATTCCCGCAATTTTCACCCTAACTTCGCCGTAAGCAGTTGAGACTTTTTGAATTTCTCGTTGGAGAATTGACCTTTGTTGGAGGGAATGGCGAATTCCTAGAGTTGTGGTTTCTCGGAATAGAATTGTTTCGCAAATTGATTGTTTTTCGGGATGACAGATGACAGTTAATAACACGCCTTGGCGGGATTTTTTCATGATTATTGGTTGGGTGAAAACGTCTAAAGCGCCAGCTGTTAATAGAGTGTCAAAAGTGTAGGCGATCGCTTGCGGACTCAAATCATCAATTTGAGTTTCCAAAACCGCAATTGTTTCTAATTCAGCACTGGTTGTGGTAGAATTATTAATAGTAACTGAAGGTATTTCTTCACCAATCCATAATCTGAGAATGTTGGGAAGAGGTAATTGCCGAGAACCTGCACCTAATCCAATTTTTTGAATTGTCATTGGTGGAGGAGAACCAAAATTAGAGGCGAGAGTAACTGCGATCGCAGCACCAGTTGGCGTAACTAATTCCTTCTCAATTCCGTTACTATAAACTGGAACTTGGCGATATGACCACAACTGTAATACCGCCGGAGTTGGCACTGGCATTTGACCATGAGCCGCTTTAATTGTACCCCCACCAGTAGGCAAAGGCGAACAATAAAATTGCTCAATTCCTAACCAATCTAAACCCAAACAAGTCCCCACAATATCAACGATCGCATCCGTCGCCCCCACCTCATGAAAATGCACTTTTTCCGGCGCAACACCATGAACCGCACCTTCTGCTTCTGCCAATTTCCGAAACACAGCTAAACTCATTTTTTCTGCCTGACTTGGCAATCCAGCTGCTAAAATCATCTTTTCTATTTCTGGCAAATGGCGGGCATGAATATGATGATCTTCATGATGGTGATCGTCATGGTCATCAGTTAAATCCACATGAACTTTTGTCGCTTCCTGACCATTGCGATGTACCAACTCTGCCCGTAATTGGTATTCATCAGAAATTCCCAAAAGCCTGAGCTTTTCTATTAAGTAATCCAAAGGAACACCAGCATGAACTAGTGCGCCTAAACACATATCACCAGCAATTCCAGTCGGGCATTCCAGGTAAGCTACTTTTTTCATTTGCCTTAGTCATACCAAATTGAATAAAAGTACCCACAGTGGTACTTTGAAAGCTTGAGAACATCTTTGCATAATGTAAAAGATTGTAGACGATTACCTGTGAACAGGCAGCAGTGTGGTGTACTCCTATCCATAGTCATGGATAATTATTCCTGATCAATACCTATTAGTGCAGTGTGGTAGAATTGACACTCTCACCGTCAAGCTACGCTGTGACGGGAGATTCTTGAGCTAATCACGGCCTCTTTCAGAATCA